>NZ_JAYWCU010000239.1:0-12963 GCF_043780375.1 Emticicia sp.
TGTTTTGGGGGGATTCATAAATTGATGTTTAGTTCCTAAAACAAATATATCAGCTTTTTGAATCCCTATCTTTTTTTTATGAACAAACCCTGTAGCTAAATTATAGTTTACGCATACGATAGAATTCATACAATAGTTTTGCTTACTGTTCAATTAGATGATGGTCAGAAAAGTAGATTTTTTCAACATCCCAGTAGTTTTTATAAAGTTCATTCCATTCTCAATTTCTCGGATAATGTTTTTCAAAACTAATTAAATTTCCTCATAAAAAAATATATCCCTCCATTTTTTTGTAAAGTTATTCCTCCTGTTTAATACCTATACAATACTAAAACGATAGCCAAAATTATGGCTTTTAGTTAAGAAAAACTACATTTTATCATTTTTTTATGGTACTTTTCCAAGATATTGTCTATAGAAAAATGGAAAAGTGAAATTTCTATGTTATCTTTGTCCTTCGATAGACACGCCAAAACGTGTAAAAATCGAAACCCCTTCAAAGAAAAATGCCAAAAAACCCCAATCTCAAGTCAATTCTTATTATAGGTTCTGGTCCTATTATCATTGGTCAAGCCTGCGAATTTGATTACGCTGGTTCGCAAGCCGCACGGTCGCTCAGAGAAGAAAGCATAGAGGTGAGTTTAATAAACTCAAATCCTGCCACAATTATGACAGACCCTCTCAATGCTGATTTCGTATATCTCAAGCCGCTCGAAAAGAAATCAATCATTGAAATTTTGGAAAAACACAAATCGATGGGTCGCCCTATTCAAGCGGTTTTACCAACAATGGGTGGTCAAACTGCCTTAAATTTAGCAATAGATTGCGATAAAGCTGGTGTTTGGAAAAAATATGGTGTCGAATTAATTGGTGTTGATATAAAAGCCATTGAAACCACCGAAGACCGAGAGAAATTCAGACTAAAAATGATCGAAATTGGCGTGGGCGTTTGTAAAGGTCGCACTGCCCGTTCGTTTTTGGAGGGCAAAGAAATTGCTCAAGAAATTGGTTTTCCTTTAGTTATCCGCCCTTCTTATACCTTGGGTGGTACTGGAGGGGGTTTTGTAAATACACCCGAAGAGTTTGACAAAGCTCTCAATAATGGCTTACACGCATCACCTATTCATGAGGTTTTGGTGGAGCAGTCAATTATGGGTTGGAAAGAATTTGAATTAGAATTATTGCGTGATAACCTCGGAAATATAGTTATTATCTGTACCATCGAAAATTTTGACCCGATGGGAGTTCATACAGGCGATTCAATAACGGTTGCTCCTGCCATGACTTTGCCAGATACCATTTATCAGCGAATGCGAGACATGGCAATCAAGATGATGAATGCCATCGGTCAGTTTGCTGGCGGTTGTAATGTGCAGTTTTCGCTTAACCCCGAAACTGACGAAATTATTGCCATCGAAATTAATCCTCGTGTTTCTCGTTCGTCAGCATTGGCTTCAAAAGCTACGGGTTATCCTATCGCTAAAATTGCCGCTAAAATGGCAATTGGTTATAATCTCGACGAACTGATAAATCCAATTACAGGCAGCACTTCAGCATTTTTCGAACCTGCCATTGATTATGTAATTGTAAAGGTTCCTCGTTGGAATTTTGATAAATTTCCAGGATGTGACCGCACATTGGGTTTACAGATGAAATCTGTAGGCGAAACAATGGGCATTGGTCGTAATTTCCAAGAAGCTCTACAAAAGGCCTGTCAATCGCTCGAAATTGGCAGAAATGGCTTAGGGGCTGATGGCAAAGAGTTGAAAGACCAAGAAGCCTTGAAAAAATCTTTGGCAAATCCTTCGTGGAATCGTTTATTTCATGTTTATGATGCCTTTAAAGCTGGACTTTCGTTCAAAACCATTCAGAATTTAACCAAAATTGACAAGTGGTTTTTACACCAAATTGAAGAACTGATTACACTTGAAAAAGAAATCGAACAACATTCGATTGAAGATATTACCAAAGAATTATTGCTTATTGCAAAGCAAAAAGGCTATGCCGACCGCCAAATTGCTCATGTATTAAACTGTAAAGAAAGCCAAGTCTTCAATAAGCGTATTGAGATGGAAATTCATCGAATATACAAATGTGTTGATACTTGTGCCGCAGAATTTGAAGCAAAAACACCTTATTACTACTCAACATTTAGCACTTCGCTTAATAACCTTGATAACGAATCGGTTCCTTCAAACAAGAAAAAAGTCGTTGTTTTAGGTTCTGGACCCAATCGTATTGGACAAGGAATTGAGTTTGATTATTCTTGTGTTCACGGCATTTTAGCAGCAAAAGAATGTGGTTATGAAGCTATTATGGTAAATTGTAATCCTGAAACGGTTTCAACTGACCCTGATATTGCTGATAAATTATACTTTGAGCCTGTTTTTTGGGAACACGTTTATGACATTATAAAGCATGAAAACCCTGTGGGCGTAATTGTGCAATTGGGTGGACAAACTGCCTTGAAAATGGCAGAAAAACTAACAAAATATGGCATAAAAATCATTGGAACATCTTACGATGCACTTGATTTAGCAGAAGATAGAGGTCGTTTCTCCGAAAGATTAAAAGAAATGGAAATTCCTTATCCATTGTTTTCTACTGTGCGAACTGCCGATCATGCTGTTGAAGTTTCTCGAACTTTAGGTTTCCCATTATTGGTTCGTCCGAGCTATGTTTTGGGTGGACAAAGCATGAAAATCGTTATCAATGAGCAGGAATTAGAGCAACACGTAGTAAAAATCTTGGGCGATATTCCTGATAATAATATTTTGATTGACCATTTCTTAGAAAATGCAATCGAAGCAGAAGCCGATGCTATTTGTGATGGCGAGAATGTATATATTATTGGTATTATGGAGCATATTGAACCTGCTGGAATTCATTCAGGCGATTCTTATGCTTTGCTTCCGACTTTTGATTTAAGCGAGAACGTACTTGCTCAAATCGACGATTATACCCGAAAAATTGCCATTGGTTTGAATACCGTTGGTTTGATAAATATTCAATTTGCCATAAAAAATGAAACGGTTTATGTTATTGAAGCCAATCCTCGAGCTTCTCGAACCGTGCCTTTCATTTGTAAGGCCTACCAAGAACCTTACGTAAATTACGCAACTAAAGTAATGTTGGGCGAGAAAAAAGTAACTGATTTTGACTTCAAACCAATCAAGAAAGGATATGCGATTAAAATTCCAGTATTTTCATTCAATAAGTTCCCCAATGTAAATAAAGAACTTGGTCCAGAAATGAAATCTACAGGTGAAGGCATTTACTTCATTGATGACTTAACCGATGATTTCTTCTTGAATATTTATTCGGAGAGAAACCTTTATTTGAGTAGGTAAACCCTATCGAAAAATTAAAAATAAGAAAAGTCGTCTGTACACCCACAGACGACTTTTCTGTTTATAAAAACTATCTCCTCGAAAGCCACCAACCAAGCCATACCCCACACAGACCCCAACCTGCAATAGAATCAATAAGGTTGGGAATAGATTTGGTTTCATACCAAATTTGTGTAGTATAATCGGTTGTTAAATAAGAAATTAGACCAAAAGCTACACATGAAATCAAAATAGTTTTGAAATCGAAAGTGTTTTTCAATAAAAACCAACAAAGCAAAAATACTGCAAGAATATCAATCAAAAGACCTCTGCCTATGTTTGATCCCATATTTGTATTCATATTCCATGTTTTATGAAAACGAATTTCTGCCCAAGATTTTCCTGCATAAGCAGTCATCATTTTTTCATTTTCTTCGGCTGATGTTCCCACTGGAACTGTGGGAAGAAAATAGTTACCTTCGTCGAGATTTTCGTTGAGATATTTCAGAATTTCATCTTGCTTTGGTGAATATTCTTGCATTGGGCGGTGCAAATCAAGAATTGTCCACGAGAGAAATTGCCACATAAACAGAATGATACCTCCTACTACTGACGCAATAATTGTTTTTTTCATAAATGTTAGGGTTAAATAAAGATTAGATTTTGAATAATTTCAATTCAAATATAAATATTTATAAAAATAATTTCAAACTTTAATTGTATTATATTACTGTTAAATATAATTTTTTTATTATCAATGAATGTATAAAGTTATATTTACGTTTATAAATTAGAAAAATATTGGATTCAAACATGAAGAAAAAAAATTGGGGGCAGAGTTTATTAAAAACACTCAAATACACACTTTTAGTGGCATTTTCATTTTTATGCTTTTTTCTTATTTATAATTACGATTCCACAATTTACGTTTACCGCCAAGCCAAAGGGCAACTAAAAATTATTATCAATACCCGTCCTATTTCTGATGTATTGTCTGATAAAACCTTTCCTGATTCATTGAAAAACAAAATAAAATTAATTCAAGCAATCAAACAATTTGCCGTTGATTCTCTGGGGCTAAATCCTTCTGAAAATTATACAACTTTTTATGACCAGCACCAAAAACCAATTCTTTGGGTAATGACAGCCTGTGAGCCTTTTGAACTAAAAGCAAAAAAATGGCATTTTCCAATTATTGGCACTTTTAGTTATAAGGGGCATTTTGAGAAAAACATTGCTGATAATGAGATTTTAGCCTTGAAAAAGGAAGGTTTTGATACTCAACTTAACGAAGTTTCGGCATGGAGTACGTTGGGTTATTTGAAAGACCCAATTTTGAGTTCGATGCTTGAAAAATCAGAAGGACGATTGGCTGCTCTTATTATCCATGAGCTAACACATGGTACACTTTTTGTTAAAAACAACTTAGAATTCAACGAAAATTTAGCAGATTTTGTGGGCGATTATGGAGCGATTCGTTTTTTAGAAAGTAGGTACGGCAAGCATTCAAAAGAATTAGAGCGTTATCAATTCTCAAAAAAATACAATGATGCTTATAGTCAACATTTAATACGAGGAGCAAAAAGCTTAGACAGCTTGTATCAAAATTTTCCAATAAAATTGACTATTGAAAATAAGAAAACTCAAAAACTTGGGTTGATTGAACAAATACTCAATTCGACTGATACACTTTTGTCAGGGCATTTTCAAAAGAAATTACTATCTCGCAAGAAATGGCAATTGAATGACAATAATCTGCCAAATAATGCGTATTTTATTGGCTATCTAACCTATCAAAGTAAGCAAAATCAGTTTAAAGATGAGTTTAAAGTTAAATTCAATCACGATTTTAACAAATATTTAAAGTATTTAAAACAACAATATCCTACAAGTATTGTTTTCTAAAAAAGCATATTAAGTAAAGGTCTGAAATGAAAATTCTAAAAAAAATACTATTCGTTTGTCTAATTTTTGTATTATCGTCGTTTGTGGTGAGCGATTCTTATCGCTATTTGCTGAATACAAGTTTTAAGGCGGGAGAATATTTTGAATATAAAGTTAAATTTGGTTTTTTAAGTATAGGCGAAGCGACGGTTGAGGTGAGTCCACAAATATATTCTGTCAATAATCGTCCTTGTTATCGAGTCAATATTTTTGGTAAAACTACTGGTTTGACCGACCTTTTTCGTATTCGTAATACTTATCGTTCTTATTTAGATACTGCCGCAATTCTGCCACAAAAATTTTTAATGAGTTTGCAAGAAAATAACTATAAAAAAGACCAAACGATTATTTTTGACCATATTGCTAACGCTGCGGTTCGTGAACAAGACAAAGAAAAGAAAAATTTTAAACTACCTGATAATGTTCATGATGTAGTTTCGGGTTATTATTTTTTGCGAACAATTGATTTTTCTAAAGTAAAACTGGGTGAAGCAGTTTCATCAAATATGTTTTTTGATGATGAAATCTATAACATGAAAGTAAAATTTAATGGAAGAGGTATGATAAGAACTCGGTTTGGCAAAATAAATGTTATTAAATTAAATCCTATTTTACCTCCAAATAAAATGTTTGAAGGAGAGGATGCCATCAGAATTTGGGTTTCGGACGACCAAAATCGTGTGCCTATCAGAATAGAAATAGACTTTTCGGTTGGTAGTGCATCAATGGAGCTAAAAGAATATCGCAATACAAGGTATGAATTTGATTGGAAATAGCAAGTCGGTGGTTACTATCCGAAAATTCATAGTGGTTTACCAAATGTTAATGTATTTTAAAATCAATCAGAATAATACAAAAAAGCCTCTCATAACTAATCTGAGAGGCTTTTTTTAGTTTTAATGCCTGCCATTTCGGCTATTACCTCTATAAGAGCCGCCATTATTTCCTCTGTTTCCCCCACGATAGTTACGGTTATTACTACCATAATTTCTATGAGAATTATCAGAATAGTATCTTCGTTGAGGAGCAGAATAAACCCTTACTTGTGGTCGATAACGATAACTATACCCATAAGCGGGGCGACTATTATAACCGTAACCACTATAAAAGCAACTTGATAAACTAACTGATAAAAGAGTAAAAACTCCTACCAATGTCAGTAACCGAAATTTTGATTGATTTTTCATAATCGAAAACGTTTTTGTAATAGATGAATAAAAACGATAAAAGGTTGCACATTGTATATTCTTTAGACAATTTTAATTCACTTTTCCCTCACTTTTTGAATTAAAATTATATTAAATTGCATTTTACTCGTCATGTTTTATGACTTTTGAATAAATTTACTCTAACAAAATCGTCCATTACATATATGTATTACAAATTTCTCATAGCTTTATTATTAGCTGTTTTAGCTTGTGGCAAAACAGAAGACCCAACACCTATTGAAACAAATTGGGAGCCTAAAACCATTGACGGACAATTCGTATTCAATACCTTCAAAAGTGCAGGTTTGGGTGGAAGCAGAGGAAAAATACAGAAATGGGCAAAAAGTGAAGTTTATTATTGGTTTGACACTGAAAGTAAACATACAAACGATTTATTAGCTGTATCTGATAGTGTTTTTACACAAATCAATCAACTGAGTCAATCGACTAAGTTCATCAAAACTTCTGACGAATCGAAGGCAAATATTAAATTCTACTCAGGTCGTGATACTGATTTTGAAGCAAAATATAAATTAAGTTTACAAGGCGAATTGCAGGTTGGCGGAACAGCGTTTATGTCGATTTCGAATGCAAAAGATGAAATTGAAAAAGTAGTGATTTGGGTTACAAGTGTATTTCCAATTCTTGACCGCCGTTTGATTTCTCGCCACGAAATTGGTCATGCCATTGGTTTTTCTCATGTTCCAACCAAACGCTCTATCATGTGGGACACCATTGATTTGGAATATAATCCAACTGACTACACAGATGTCGATAAAGCCTACATCAAAATTCTCTACGATAACCGCACTAAAGCTGGTATGACTCAACAAAATTTGATTCCTGTTTATATGGATATTTTGAAATGAAAGCCCCACAACTATAGCTATTTCATAGGTTTTAATAAAGTTTTCTGCTGAATAGACTTGTTGCAATGGGCGTTTCGATTTATAAAATCAAGTCATTTTTTGCTTGATTGCGGCTTAAATTTGAGTTCATAGTGAAGTTACGGACGAAAATTTAAACGAAGATCAATCGGACAGCCGATGCTGTAAAAAAAGGCAATTTCTAAAAGAATAATCTTCCATTGCAACAAGTCTAATAGATTGGCTCATAATACTGTTGTTAATATTACAAATCTACTTATTTTGAAATGAATAAGTCAGCCATTTCTGACTGACTTATAAACCTAACCTCAATCTACCACCTCAGCCGCCTCAATATTCTCAAAAACTATCTCGCCATCGCTACCCAATTCCATCATCACTACTGAGTCTTTTTGTACTTTTCCCGACAAAACCTCTTTTGAAAGTTCGTTCAAGACTCGGCGTTGTAGCACTCTTTTGAGTGGTCTTGCTCCGTAAGTGATGTCGTAGCCTTCCTCCCCTAATTTATCCAAAACTTCATTTGAGCTTTCAAGTGTAATACCTTGCTCTGCTAATCGTGTTTGAATTTGCTTAAACTGAATCTGCACAATTCTACGAATATTGATTTTTGTCAATGGGTCGAACAGCACTATTTCATCAATTCTATTCAAAAATTCTGGCCTAACCGAAGCTTTTAATAAATCCATTACCTCGTTTTTAGCTTCTTCTTTGTAGAATAATGACCAGCCTTTTTCATCGCCATTAGCTGCCAAATATTTATCTTGAATAATATGACTTCCTATATTTGAGGTCATAATGATAATAGCATTTTTGAAATTTGCAGTTCGTCCTTTATTATCGGTCAAACGTCCTTCGTCCAAAACTTGTAGCAATATATTCCACACATCAGGATGAGCTTTTTCTATTTCGTCTAACAAAATTACACTATAAGGCTTTCTTCTAACGGCTTCGGTCAATTGTCCACCTTCATCATAACCAACGTATCCTGGAGGAGCCCCAACCAAACGACTTACAGTGTGACGTTCTTGATATTCACTCATGTCGATTCGAATCATGGCAGTATCATCATTGAATAAATACTCGGCGAGAGCTTTAGCTAATTCTGTCTTACCAACTCCAGTACTACCCAAAAACAAAAAGCTACCAATTGGTTTTTTAGGATCTTGCATACCCGCACGTGAACGGCGAACTGCATCAGCCACCAATTCGATAGCCTCCTCCTGCCCTGCTACTCTTTTGCGAAGTTCATCTTCCAAATGAAGCAATTTTTCACGTTCACTTTGCAACATTTTTACTACAGGAACTCCCGTCCATCTTGCCACAATTTCGGCAATATTTTCGGGTGTAACTTCCTCATTTAAAAGTGTTGCTGGTTGCTGATTATTGCTTGCTTGAATTTCGTTTAATCTATTATTCGTTTCTACTAATTTTCCATATCGAATCTCGGCAACTTTACCATAATCTCCAGCACGTTCTGCTTGGTCTGCTTCCAATTTTAATTGGTCAATTTGCTCTTTCAACGAACGAATTTCATTGAGTGAACCTTTCTCATTTTCCCATTTTGCCTTCAATTCATTACGTTTCTCACTTAAATCGGCTATATCTTTGTTTAAAACTCCTTCTTTTTCACGATTATTCTCTCTACGGATGGCTTCACGCTCAATTTCGAGTTGCATGATTTTACGATTCAATTCATCCAATTCTTCGGGCATTGAATCCATTTCTAAGCGAAGTTTTGAAGCAGCTTCATCCATCAAATCAATGGCTTTATCTGGCAAAAATCTATCAGAAATATATCTATTCGATAATTCAACAGCGGCAATAACGGCATCATCTTGAATTCGTACACCGTGATGCAACTCATATTTATCTTTAATTCCACGCAAAATTGAGATTGCATCTTGCACATTTGGTTCGTCAACAACAACGGTTTGAAAACGACGTTCCAAAGCTTTATCTTTCTCAATATATTTTTGGTATTCATTGAGAGTGGTTGCACCAATTGTGTGCAATTCTCCACGAGAAAGTGCAGGTTTTAGCAAATTTGCGGCATCCATTGCACCTTCACCACCTGCACCAGCACCTACGAGTGTATGAATTTCGTCAATAAACAAAACCATTTCGCCGTTTGAGTCGGTTACTTCTTTAATGACTGCTTTTAGTCTTTCTTCAAATTCTCCTTTGTATTTTGCACCTGCAATCAATAAACCCATATCGAGCGATACAATAGTCTTTGATTTTAGGTTTTCAGGAACATCCCCCGATACAATTCTTTGAGCTAAACCTTCAACAATGGCAGTTTTACCAACGCCAGGTTCACCCAAAAGTATCGGATTGTTTTTAGTTCGTCGAGATAAAATTTGTAAAACTCTACGAATTTCTTCATCTCGTCCAATAACGGGGTCAATTTTGCCTTTTCGAGCTAAATCATTCAGATTTTTGCTGTAACGAGAAAGGGCTTGGTAAGTATTTTCGGCATTTTGGTCTTTCACAGTGCTATTTCTTCTTAATTCTTTTATTGCCTCTTTAATTTTTTTTTCGGATAAACTATTGTCTTTTAATAAGTTAGCCACCGAATCTTTCCCAACTGCTAAACTTAAAAATAAAGTTTCAACACTTACGAAGTCATCACCAAAATCTTTTATCAAATTGGTCGCTTTATTCAAAGCTTGATTGGCATCATTACTTAAATAAACTTGTCCCGTTCCTCCCGAAACTTTTGGGTAAGTCTCTATAATTGTTTCAAGTTTTACTTGAATTATATCTTGTTTTGCTCCTGCTTTGTTCAAAAGAAAAGTAGCAGTATTGGCATCTTCTTCTAAAATGGCTTTTAAAATATGTCCCGTTTCGATTGCTTGTTGCCCTTTAGCAAGAGCAATTTCGGAAGCCGTCTGAATCACTTCTTGAGCTTTGATTGTATATTGATTGAAGTTCATGGCGTATTATTTGTTGATATAAACTATTCATCAAAAAGCATGCAGAAGGATATTTTTCGGAAATAATGACCGAAAAACAGGGCTTTTATAACGCTATAAAAGACAAAAAGACAGATTTTAGTTATAAAAACATTTTATATTGTGCCAAAACAGGTATTAAAACCACAAAAAAAGAGCAAGACTTTCGTCTTACTCTTTCAATAAATTATATCGTAAAATTTTAGAAAAATCTCGAAAATGCAACAAATACAAAAACAAAAATTGATGCCCACATTGGCACACGACGTGCTTTGTAAGCGGCTTCCTTAAATGCCTTCAAGTATTCTAAACGCATCCAAATACCCACCGACAACAACAAACAAAAAGTCGAACTGGCAAACTTAAACGCCATTACATGCACAGGTTCTGGAGAGTAATATAAAAAAATATTTACCAATAAAAGTAGGACTCCAAGAAGACCAAATACTTTAAATGACCATCTGTAAGTTTCTTCGTCTATGCTATTTCTCATTGTTCTGTTGTTTAATCACACAAATATAATATTACTATTGGATATTTGTCAAGTATTTTCTAATATATTTTGTAAAACACTAATACTACCAAATATTATTTTGTACATATTCTTTTTTATGTATCTTTAAATATTGGAATAGTACAATATAAATATCATAAAAAATGGTTTAATAGGTTTAAAATTCAACGATTTTAATAAATATTATGTAAAAAAATCAAAAAACACGTGTAAGTTAATATGTAATAATATTGAAATAAAATATAATTTTTTTAATATAGTAAAAAGTAAATCATTGAATTGAAACTTTGATAAGTAGGGTTAATGTTAGAATATTATTATTTTTGCATAAAAAAAGAAACGATGAAAGTAGAACTGACAAGAGTAGATGATGCTTTTCATTTTGAAGCATCGGGTGCTTCGGGCATAAAAAATCATATTGATGCCAATGTTGATATTGGCGGACACAATTTGGGGGCAAGACCTATGGAATTGCTATTGATGGGTTTGGGTGGCTGCACTGCTATTGATGTAATTTTGATTTTGAAGAAACAACGCCAAGTAATTGAAGACCTAAAAATTTCAGTTGATGGTGACCGAGAAAAAATTGACGGTACGGAAATGAGTCCTTTCCGTAAAATTAATGTGCATTTTGCCTTTAAAGGCGATTTAGACTTGATAAAAGTTGAGCGAGCCATCAAACTTTCAATGGAAAAATACTGCTCAGCAACTGCCCAATTATCTCCAACTGCTGAGATAACACACACATTATCAATCAATTAAAATTGGTATAGAATTTGATTGTAATTTCCTATCAATCATTTACTAAAAAAATAAACCAATGAAAAAATTCATCATAATTGTAGCATTAGTTGTTTCCTCGGTAAGCGTCGTATTGGCTTTTGACAAAGAAAAAGGCAGAAAAGCAAGAAAAGAAGCCGCAAAGAAAGAAATGAAGTGTGGTGATAAAGAGCTGGTAAAAGAATGCAAAAAAGAAGGCAAATCTTGTTGCGAGAAACAATAAAACAATCAGCAGCAGGCTGTTTATTATCGTCAGTATTTATACGGAAGCTATCGCTTTGAGCGATGGCTTCCGTATTTTTATTTATTTTTCTATCTTTGTCAAAAAACTATAAATTCCGAAATGAAGCAATACCAAGACCTACTTAAACATATTCTAAAAAACGGAACGAAAAAAACTGACCGTACGGGTACTGGCACAATAAGCGTATTTGGCTACCAAATGCGTTTCAATTTACAGGAAGGCTTTCCATTAGTTACTACAAAAAAAGTGCATACAAAATCTATTATTCACGAACTTTTGTGGTTTATTAGGGGCGAAACAAATACTGCTTATTTAAAAGAAAACGGCGTTTCAATTTGGAATGAATGGGCAG
This sequence comes from Emticicia sp., assembly GCF_043780375.1. GTDB lineage: Bacteria > Bacteroidota > Bacteroidia > Cytophagales > Spirosomataceae > Emticicia. The sequence continues at coordinate 12,213 of NZ_JAYWCU010000239.1, forward strand.
ACGAAAATGGCGATTTGGGACCAGTTTATGGCAAACAATGGCGTAGTTGGGCTGGGCCAAATGGAGAAGTAATTGACCAATTGAAAGAGGTATTGACTCAACTAAAAAAAACGCCAGATTCTCGTAGAATCATTGTTTCCGCTTGGAATGTGGGCGAATTATCGCAAATGGCACTGATGCCATGTCATGCTTTTTTTCAGTTTTATGTGGCTGATAATAAACTTTCTTGCCAACTTTATCAACGCAGTGCCGATGTATTTTTGGGTGTTCCATTCAACATTGCATCGTATGCTTTATTTACGATGATGGTCGCTCAGGAATGTGGTTTGGAAGCTCATGAGTTTATTTGGACAGGCGGCGATACGCACATTTACTCTAATCATTTGGAGCAAGTCGAATTGCAACTCTCTCGTGAGCCTCGAAAATTACCCAAAATGATTATCAACCCTGACGTAAAAAGTATTTTCGACTTCAAATTTGAAGATTTCAAACTTGAAGAATATAACCCATATCCCGGCATAAAAGCCCCCGTAGCAGTATAAATAAAATCAGCATCGCTCCTTTCGATGCGATGCTGACCATACTTACAAAGGTTTTTAATTCTGACGAAGTTAGTGGCGAAATTGCTGGCTATTTTCCATAATTATTTATGGTTGCTTGCCAACGAAATACCACGGAATGTTTGTGTTTTGATTACGAAATCTTTTGTCAATTTATCTTTTCCAGACTCAACTACAAAAGTGTATTCACC
>NZ_JAYWCU010000240.1:0-4486 GCF_043780375.1 Emticicia sp.
TCATTCCCTTCTATGCCAAATTATATATGCAAACTTGATAAAAATGATTTAAATAAAATTGTACTTATCTAAGATTTTATCGCAAAATTCGCATTATTAAGTTACAGGCAATCGAACCGCCTAATGAAGCGATTATAACACCTAAATAAGTGCTGGTATAATAGCCGCTTTGTTGCTTGTTGCGATTGCTCAGATTGGCAATAATATAAATTGTAGGAATAAAACTAATAGCTTGTGCGATACCAGTGAAAGTTTTATATCTTTTATAATGAAAATTCACCTCGGCATTGTTTAGCTCAAAAAAAGGTACTTCGAGGGCATTATAACCACTCAATTTTCGGTCTCCATAAAAATATACACCACTGACTTTTTGTAGAGGTTTCAAATAATATAATTTTCGAGTAATATTTGTATTATAATATGACGAATCTTTTTGCCCAAAAAGATTCAAACAAACGCTTAAAAATAGGAGTGTGGTAAGTATTTTCATTTGAATGTGTTTTTTTGAATCATCATTTTACTAATTGCACTACATTTATTTATGCTAAAATAGGTTTGATAACTTTTCCTGCTACATCGGTCAATCTGTATGGGCGACCTTGAAAAGCATAAGTCAGTTTTTCGTGGTCAAAGCCCATTAGATGCAGAATAGTTGCCTGCAAATCGTGTACGTGCGTGCGGTCTTTTATGCCATAATATCCTAAATCGTCGGTTTCTCCAAAAGTCATACCCTTTTTCAAGCCACCACCTGCCATAAAGACAGTAAAAGCATCTAAATGATGGTCACGTCCTTTGAATGGCAGTGTTTGTCCGTCACGGTTTTCTTGCATGGGCGTTCTTCCAAATTCTCCGCCCCAAACTACTAATGTTTCGTCGAGCAAACCTCTCATTTTTAGGTCTTTCAGTAAACCTGTTACCGCTTGGTCGGTTGTTCTGCATAAATCTTTGAAACCACCATCTAACGCCAACTCTTTACTTGTACCATGAGCATCCCAACCCCAATGAAAAAGTTGTACAAATCGCACACCATTTTCTACTAATCTCCTTGCTAACAGGCAGTTATTAGCAAAAGATCCTTCGCCTGGTACAGCCCCGTACATATTTCTTACCCATTCGGGTTCTTTGCTTGTATCCATAACTTCGGGTACTGAAACCTGCATTCGAAATGCCATTTCGTATTGCGAAATTCGGGTCAAAATTTCAGGATCTTGTACTGCTTCGTATTGCTGCATATTTATCTCATTTATTGCTTCAATTGTTTGTTTTCTAATATCTCGACTCATGCCATGAGGGTCGGAAACATACAGCACGGGGTCGCCACCTGTACGGCATTGTACGCCTTGATATATTGAAGGAAGAAAGCCATTTCCCCATACACTTTTACCTGCATCGGGGCTACGTCCGCCCGAAGATAATACAATAAATCCTGGGAGATTTTGATTTTCTGAACCTAAACCATAAACCGACCAAGCACCCATACTCGGACGACCCAAACGTGGGCTGCCTGTGTGCATCAATAACTGAGCAGGAGCATGGTTAAACTGATCGGTATACATGGCTTTCAAGAAAGTCAGGTCGTCGGCAACTTCGGGTAAAAAGGGGAGAAAATCTGAAATTAAAGCCCCAGAATTTCCGTGTTGGTTAAACTTTCCAATTGAACCAAGCATTTTTGGAACGCCTCTGATAAATGCAAACTTTTTTCCTTCAAGAAATTCCTGCGGACAGTCTTGTCCATCAAATTTTTGGAGAGCGGGTTTATAATCAAATAATTCTAATTGTGAGGGAGCTCCCGCCATGTGAATATATATCACTTGTTTAACTTTCGGAGTAAAATGTGGCGTTTTTGGAAACATTAGGTCATTCTGTGCTTGATTAGGGGCGTTTTTTGCTAAGCAACCGCCCATCATTGAGCCAAATGCCATTGCTCCCAAACCTGTGGTGCAAGTTTGTAGAAAATGCCGACGAGTTTGGTATTCGGCTTCTTTTTGTAGAAATTCTTTGATTAACTTTTGCATTGGGTTGAATTTTGACACTAAGTTACAAAAGTTTTTGTATAGACAAGTTGAGAAATAGTATTTACGATTTTAGATTTATGAATGGTATAAATTTTCACAATCATCGGTTATGACTTTATTCCGAATGTAATTACTTCCAAAATAATATTTTCTAAAAGAAAACATTTAATTCGGAACGCATTTTTTAGAGCAAATGTTTTTATTTGGAATGAAGTATTTAACTCAAATTTTAGCAAAAAATGAAACGTAATGCAACCGCCGTTTGGCAAGGTACGGGTAAAGAAGGAACAGGACATCTTACTACGCAAAGTACAATTTTAAACAAAACGCAATATTCATTTAATAGTCGTTTTGCTGAAGGAATCGGTACAAATCCTGAAGAATTAGTAGCTGCTGCACACGCAGGATGTTTTACTATGAAACTAAGCTTCAATCTTTCTGGAGCTGGTTTTACACCCGAAAACTTAGAAACAAAATGTGAAATTACACTTGACAATGGAGCTATTACAAATTCTCATTTGGTTTTGAGTGCTACTGTTCCTGGTATTTCTAAAGAAAAATTTGACGAACTTGTTGCCGATGCTGAAGCAAATTGTCCCATTTCAAAATTGTACAATACAAGCATTTCTGTTGAGGCAACGCTTTTATAAGCAAAATTATAATGAAGTATTGAGCATTTTTAATGGTTTGTAGCCACTTATTGGCATAAAAAAAGAGAACATTTGTTCTCTTTTTTTATTTTAAAATAATTGACGTTGATGCACTCGATTGGTCTATAATAAAGTTGATTATTTTAAAAAATCTATAATGGCGGTCATTTCATTTTCATTATTAAAAATCTCGTTCAAATTTTCAACGTAGTGACTGAAAAATGCCGCTCGTTGTAAATTAACTGAGCAGCTCGGAAAATGGTCATGAAGCAATAAAGTAGCCTTATTATTTAAAGGGAAAAACTGGTACCCTGTTGCATTTTTTGAAATAACGAGGGTTTTACAAAAAATTGAACACAGATGAGATGGGAACGAATCTAAAGTGATGGCAGCATGAGCAATTTGTGGTAAAGTTGCCACTTCTGATAAAGGTATTTTCTGGGTAAAAGATATTCTATTACCGAAGTTTGGAAGTTGCTCTTGAAGTTCGTGAAAAAGTGTTTCTGTGAATTTCTTTTCTCCGCAAAGAAGTAAATGGTGAGAACTTTTTTCTAAAATTTGGTGGCAAAGGTTTATCCAAAAAACGTTATCAAACATTTTGATTTCGGCTCCAGATTCAGGAAAAATTAGCAATGAATTGGATGCGTTTTCTATCTTTTTCTCTATTTTTTCTTTATTTTCACTCTTAAATGGCAAATATGCCTTAACATCCGATAAATTAGTTTCAACATCAATTTCTTTCAATAATATCGCTATCATATCATACGAATGAAATGGATTGTCGGGTAAAAAAAACTCTTTTTCCAGTAAGCCTCCATAGCCCCTTGAACCAAATCCATAGCTATGTTTTACTTTAATAAATGGTAAAATCCAATGCGATACAGCTCCTGAATTTCGGACATCAATAGAAAAATCGTAAGTTTCCTTTTTGAGGTTTTTTACAGCCGAACGAGCAGTTTTAAAGTGATTTACTATTTTTTTAAACTCACTTATGGGCGAACGATTGGTCATAAAATGGTTCTGAATGATAATATTCCTAACATTTGGGTTTTCATTAAAAATGAATTTACACCACTCGCCACAAACTACATCAATAACGATATTGGGATACTGTTTTTTTATTTCAGGAAAACAATAAGACATAATTAGTGCATCGCCTAAATGTCCTGAATTAAAAAACAATAGCTTTGGATAAGGATTTGATTGTAGTTTTTTTAGGCTTGGTTTATAAATAAAACGAGCGTATATATCAACAAAAATATCTTTCAACCAAAGGAAATACAACACTCGCCGTAAAGCACAATACTTTCTATATATCATCATGAATTTTTTTAGTAATCAACTCTTTTACATCCTCTGTCTCAATATTTTCTTGATATAAAATAGTAACATTTGACCGCCCGAATGCTAATCCAATGCTTGGTTTTTGGTTATGAATCAAATAAACTGGAAAGTTTGCTATAGGAAAAAATGGTAAACCAGTTCCTTTAAAAAGTGTAATCGTTTTACAGAAAATACAGCACAAATGTACTGGGAAAGAGTCAAGTGTAAGGGCAAAAACAGCATTTTTAGATAAAAAGGCAATTTCAATAATATTTATTTTGGAAGAAGTATCAATTATTTTATTTTTATGGGTGTCGGCAACCAAACTCAAAATTTGATTTGATAGATTGGTTTGTCCACACATCAAAACTGATAAATTATTTTCTTGCAAGATATTACCAATTATTTTTGCCCAAAAATCAACTCGAATTTGCTTTTGTTCACCACCTGTTTCAGGAAAAAGCATTAAATACGGTGTATTTGGCAAAGCTATTTTTT
>NZ_JAYWCU010000241.1:0-13037 GCF_043780375.1 Emticicia sp.
TGCCCTTGTTTTCGGTATGTTATCAAAAAACTATCTTTTTCACCTTTCCACAAATAATACAATTTTCTGAATTCCCGAATAGCATAATATTTTCGTGCATTTGGGTTAATTCCATCACCATTATAATAAGATATGTTCTCTAAATGTTCTAAAACTTTCTTCACCGGCTGACCATCAATTTCCAATATTTCTGTGCCACGAGTAATTTTTCTATCAGCCGAATAATTTCTCGAAACCAATAACTGATTATTTATGTATCGCACACTAAAAGGGAAATATTTAGGCCTTTCGCTCAAAGAATTGTTTTTAGAAAGTAACCTGCGGTCGGGCGACATGTGTGTATGTCCGCAGCCAACTGCTTGTACCATTGGCAAAAAAACAAAGTAGGCATCACGCAAGGAGTAACGACCAACTACCCGTTGTGCAAGTGAGTCGTAAAATCGTTCAAATTTTTCTTTCGTTATATATTTGTAAGGGTCAGGATGATATTTTTCTATTTCATTTTTTAGCGAAGTTATATCTTCTCTTATTTGTTCGGACGAATAAGATTGTGAAAAAGCACATAAATGGCTGATTGTCAATAAAATAACACTAATGTATTGAAACTTTCTTTTCATTTTTGTTCATTTCTTTGTTTCAAATCTACTGTAAAATAACTATTTTTTATTATTTACAGTAAAAATAATGGTAGTTATAAAACAAAATCCCCCTTCGGTGGTTAGGGGTTCTGCTTTTTTATACTTAATTTTGCACTTCAATAAACATAGTTCTTTGAATACCTATGCTCAACAGACGCCTCATACGGATTCGTGCGATGCAAGCCCTTTATGCTTATAAGCAAGCTGAGGGTGCGAATTTCCAATTAGCCTTAGACCTTATAGCTGAAACTTTTGCTCCTGACTTAAATTCAATGGAATTTCAAGACAAAGAAAAATTAGAAGGCCACCGAAAATTAGGTCAACAATTGCTTCAAGAAGCATTTTCTCGACAAGCCGAGGGTGTTTTTACAGCCCCCCCAGAGGTAATACGTTCGGTTGAAAAAGCCAAAGATTATTTTCTTCTTAAAAACAAAAAAGACATCCATCATTACGCCAGTCGAATGGTGATAGAAGCCGAAAGAGTATATGATTTGTATCTGCAAATTTTACAACTTTTTATCGAACTTGCCGACCGTGCTGAATTGGATAGCACCAATGTTAGTCAATCGAAATTTGCTGATAATCAACTAATTAAAGCCCTTCGACACGAGCGAACGCTTGAAACGCAGTTGAGTCGTAGAAGCGTTGGCTTGAACAGCGAGCAAGTTTTTGTTGCTAAACTTTACCGTGAAGTAATTCGCTCAAATAAATACTACGAAGAATACTGCTCCAAAGTTAACCACACACTCGAAGAAGATTTTTCTATCCTGAAATATTTATTGAAAAACGTAATATTAAAGCATGAAATTGCATGGGAGTTTTTTGAGAAGCAAGACCTTTATTGGATTGACGATATTGAAACCCTCCGAGCTGCTGTAACTCATACTTTTCAGGCATTTGTAGAGGACGGTAAATTAAAAATTAGTCTTTTAGACGATGAATGGGAAGAAAGAAAAGAATTTTTGCAAACTTTGTATCAGAAAAGTATCCTTGAAGCAAAAGAATTGGAAGCAATTTTGATTCCGAAACTGAAAAACTGGGAAATCGATCGTATTGCAAGTACCGACCATATTTTATTGAAAATGGCTTTAGTCGAAATGCTCAATTATCCGAGTATTCCTGTGAAAGTTACTATCAACGAGATTATCGAGATAGCAAAAGATTATAGTACACCAAAAAGTGGGCAATTTGTCAATGGAATTTTGGACGGTGTTTCAAAAGAACTAAAAGAATCAGGACGACTTCGCAAAAGCGGACGAGGAATGTTGGATAATAAGTAGTAATAATTAACAGTTATCAAACAACAATGGGCAATTAAAGGCAAATATATTATTCATTTATTCACTAATTTTATGAGCAATTCAACAAGAACCTTCATAGCATTTTTGGCTGGAGTAGCTACTGGTGCTGCTATCGGCATTTTGTATGCACCCGAAAAAGGTGAAGTTACACGTGACAGACTGTCGTATCGTTTGTCGAAATACCGTGAACAACTCCAAAAATTTATCAATGACCTTATTGAAAGAGGCGATGAGGTAGCAATGGAAGTTGTAGGCGGCGATAGCTCGGCAAAAGCCGAAGGGCAAAAAGTGGTGAGTGAAGCTCGCCAAAAAGCAGAGAAACTATTAGAAGATGTAGAATCTCTAATGAGTCAGATAAAATCAAAAAACTGACCTTGATTTATAGCATTATATAGGTCAAATAAGGTTTTCCCCGTAGAGAGGTTGCATTGCAATATCTTTCGTAGTGAAATTGTAATTAATTTTCAAAATAACACATAAAATACAAAATGAAAAAAGTGTTTTTAGCCTTTGCTTCAACTATTATTCTTGCAGGAATGAATTTTTCTTGTAACTTGATTGACTCTAAAAATCAAGAAACGATGAGTAAAGAAGATTCTTTGGCTGCCGTTGCAAATGCTCCAATTATTGAGTTTGAAGAAGAAGTTTTTGATTTTGGAACACTCACCGAAGGAGATACTGTTCAACATGAATTCAAATTTAAAAATATTGGAAAAAGTGCTTTGCAAATTACCGATGTTCAAGTACAATGCGGTTGTACAATTGCTTCAAAACCAGAATACCCTGTTGGCATAGGTCAATCAGCTAAAATTGTAGTTCGTTTCAATAGTAAGGGTAAGGCAGGTACAAACAAAAAGTTTGTTACGATTTACTCTAATGCAATTCCAAACCAAACGGTGCTTTCATTTACAGCACTCGTTGAGGGGAAAAATATGCCAGATGCAGTAAAATCAGCAGTATCAAAAATTCCTAAAATATAATTTTTCAAATAAATTTAACTCTAAAAATAATGATTCTTTTACAAGCACAAAGTAATGGTATGTTTTCGATTATTATGATGGTCGGAATGATTGCGGTATTTTACTTTTTTATGATTCGTCCGCAACAGAAAAAGACTTCTGATCAAAAGAAAATGGTTGATGAGTTGAAAGAAGGAGATGAAATTGTAACACTTGGCGGAATGCACGGCAAAATTGTCGCAAAAGACGAAATAACTATTACAATTTCGGCAGGTGGTGGAGCAAGATTGACTTTCGACAAAACGGCAGTTGCAAGAAAAAAATAAATTTAGCGAGCGGCGTACCGCTCCACTGTCGATAGTTTAGCGTGCAAATTAATAAACTGTCGTCAGTGGACTATCGACTTTCAAAATGAATTTAAGAACATTAGTTTTGTGCTTTCTCACCGCTTTTGTTTTTTGGTTATTGAATGCACTTAACAAGTCTGGCTATTCAACCAAAATAAATTATCCCTTAGAGATTAAGTACAACGATTCGCTTTATATTGCAACCACGCCATTGCCTAAGCAAATTACGGTGAGCTTATCGAGTACAGGTTGGAATTTGCTGAAAGATAATTTATCTTTGAATGTTCCTCCTTTGGTTTATGAAATTCATAATCCATTGGTAGTCAATGGCTTAGACAATTCCTTTTTGATGGAAACTCTTTCAGCAAAATTCAAAAATACAAGAGTAAATTATGTGATAGCCGATACTATGATATTTAATTTTGAACGAAGATTAGTAAAAAAAATAGTATTAAAAATTGACAGTTTGGGCATTGATTTGCAAAAGAATTTTGTGGTTTCGAGTTTGATAAATTTTTCTCCGTCGCAAATTCTTGTAGAAGGCCCCGAATCAGTTCTGAAAAATTATCAAGATACTTTGTTGATAAAGATCCCTGCTAAACATTTAGCGATCAATTTTGACGATAAAATATCGATTACTTTGCCCAAAAATTCTTATGTCAAAGCAAATGTTGAAAAAACGTTAGTGAGTTTTGAGGTAGCAGAATTGCTAAAGTAGCCATCAAATCTTAGAAATTAGGCTTTTGTGGAAAAGTGATAATATTGGTCTAAGAGGTTAGTAGGTTTTTTGATTTGGGCTTAAAATGCACTTCTTAACAAAGAGATAAGTCAAAAAAGTATCGTTTTTTACACGTGAAAAAACTCAAACAAGCTCTACAACTAAAAATATTTAATTATAATTCTCCTAATTCCGATCGCCTAAACCTAATTCTTAATAAAATGGCTTCAGAAACTTCACGTCGCTCACAAGCAACACCCATGAAGGATGCTATCGAAGCCTTTCTGAAAACCTTTGACCTCAAAACTAAATTTAACGAAACATATTTAATAGCTTTCTGGGGGCGAATGATGGGGCAAACCATTGCTTCTCGCACTAAAGAAATTTATGTAAGAAATCGTGTATTGTATCTTCGAATCGACTCTTCTCCACTTCGGCAAGAACTTTTTATGGCAAAAACTAAACTAATTGACCTCGTAAATAAAGACATTGGTGAGTCAGTTGTTGATGATGTAGTGTTTTTGTAGTAAACTTTTTTGGTGCAAAATATTGTTACCTAATCACTAACAATGACTTTTGAACAATTTGAAAAGTTGAACACCACCCGAAAGTGCCACAAAAGATATGTCAAAAAAAAATATTCTCGTTGAAAGAGAACGTAATCGTCAAGATTTAGGCTTCGGCACTAAAATGACCGACCGTCATACTCGCCTTGTTACAAATAATGGTCAGTTTAATGTTAAGCGAAAAGGTCAGTCGTTTGAGGCTTGGCTCAATACCTATAATCGACTTATTACGATGTCTTGGCGTAAGTTTTTTTTATTAGTTCTTTCTATTTATTTTGTACTAAATCTTATTTTTGCCTACATTTATTACCTTATCGGTGTAGAGCATTTGGTTGGTGTTGATATGACCGATAGCCATTCTCAATTTTGGGATGCATCCTTTTTTTCTGCTCAATCTCTTACTACTGTTGGTTATGGACGCATTGCCCCAGTGGGTTTTGCTGCAAGTTTAGTAGCAAGTATCGAATCTTTGGCGGGGCTGATGATGTTTGCCCTCATAACTGGTTTACTTTATGGACGTTTTTCAAGACCCAATCCACGAATTTTATTTAGTAAAAATGCCATCATTGCTCCTTACTTAGATACAAATGCTTTGATGTTTAGAATGGTTAATGAAAAAAGTAACCAAATTATAAATATGGAAGTAAGTTTGGTTTTTTCTAAAGTGGAAGAAAAAAATGGTGTGAGAAATAGACAATACTATGGGCTTATGCTTGAACGTGCGAAGGTGAATTTTTTTCCAACAAACTGGACTATCGTTCATGCCATTACAGAGGATAGCCCATTTTATGGAGAAACGCCCGAATCTTTAGCTGCTGCCGATGCCGAATTTATGATTGCCACACAAGGTATTGACGATACGTTTGCCGATGCTGTACATAAGCGACATTCGTATTTTCATGATGAGCTGGTTTGGGGAGCAAAATTTAAACCCATGCTCGAAAACGACGGTGAAGAAGCCTATATTTTGGATTTGAGTAAAATAGATGATTATGACCAAGTGGCTTTGAATGTTTGAAATAGTCGATTTAAGTGTTTTCGATAATAGATATTCCCTATAAAATTCCCATAAAATTGAACTCATTAATTGCCCCGCCCTACTTAAAAAAAGGTGATAAAGTTGCCATTGTTGCTTTAGCAAGCAAACTCAATTTGGACGATATTCTGCCAGCTATTAATCTTATTGAAGAGAATTGGGGAGTAGAAGTGATTATCGGTGAGTCGGTTGGTGCTGCTTATTTTAATTTTGCAGGAATTGATGAAATACGCTTGCGTGATTTTCAGAAGCAGCTTGATAATAAGGAAATTAAAGCGATTTTCTCGGCAAGAGGGGGCTACGGAAGTTCGAGAATTATTGATGCCATTGATTTTACAGAATTCAAGAAAAATTCTAAATGGATAATCGGTTTTTCCGATATTACGGTTATTCATTGTCAGCTCCAAGCGATGGGTTTTCAGAGCCTTCATGCTCCCATGCCTAAAACCTTTATGCGAGATTATTTCTCGGTTCAAACCCTCGAAACATTTCTTTTTGGTAAAAGCATAGATTACAAAATTCCATCAAAAGATATTAACAAACAAGGTAGGGGAGAAGGACAAATTGTGGGCGGGAATTTTTGTATTTTGGCACATTTAATTGGCTCAGAGTCAGACTTAATTACTGACGGAAAAATTCTTTTCATCGAAGATATTTCGGAATACCTCTACAATATCGACCGCATGATGATTCAACTCAAACGTGCAGGAAAACTGGAAAACTTGGCAGGATTAATCGTGGGAAATTTTTCGGACTTAAAAGAAAATGACGAACCATTTGGTAAAACTTTCTACGAAATCATTACCGAACATACAGCCGAATATAATTACCCCATTTGCTTCGATTTCCCTGTTGGACATGAGTCTATAAATTGGGCAATTCCTTGCGGAAGTATGGCTATATTGAGTGTTGATAATGAGAGCACGACACTAAATTTCTAAAAGACTTCTCTATAATAATGGAGCAAAAATTCAAAAAAGCATTGTTAAACACAGTTCTGCTCAAAAGTAAATAATAGGGAAATGCATAAGATTCATTAAGGAACTTAAAATTGAGATTTTGAATATTTTTTTTATATTTGCAATATAGTATGCTTGCATACTATATTTACAAACTTAATATTCAACCATCATAATGGAAATTAACTATAAGGTAGAAAACAACGTGGCGATTATCAGTTGGAACATGACGACTTCGCCCATGAACGTATTAAACGATGTTTCGATTCCTGAATTTGAGGGTCATCTTGAAAAGGCCTACACCGACGCTGAAGTCAAAGGAATAATTATTACTTCCGAAAAAAACGAATTTATTGCTGGGGCTGATGTCAAGATGATTTTACGAAATAATGGCAAAGACCCAGCCGAAATGCACAAGTTTTCATTAGATTTTAACCATATTTTCCGTAAACTCGAAACTTGTGGAAAGCCCGTAGTAGCTGCCATGAACGGTACAGCTTTGGGCGGAGGTTACGAAGTTTGTTTGGCTTGTCATTACCGTATTGCACTTGATAATCCAAAAGCACAAATTGGTTTACCCGAAGTGCAATTAGGTTTATTGCCAGGCGGAGGCGGCACACAACGATTGCCACGATTGATAGGTATGGAAGCCGCTTTGATGTTGATGGTTGAAGGCAAACGCATCACGCCAAAAGAAGCTTTGGGTTATGGAATGGTAAACGATATGGCTGCCACTCGTGAAGAAATGATGGAAAAAGCCATGAAATGGATTTTAGCAAATCCCAAAGCGATTCAGCCTTGGGATGAGTTTGATAAAAAGACGGGAGCTATCAAAGCTCGTGAAAATTATAAAGTACCAGGTGGAAATGTACAGTCGCCAACTGGTATGCGAACTTTTGCTGCTGGTACAGCCATGATTATGGATAAAACTAAAGGAAATTATCCTGCTCCGATTGCGATTTTATCGTGTGTTTATGAAGGTTTACAAGTAAATATAGACCGTGCGATTCCAATTGAGGCTCGTTATTTCGTAAAAGTTGCCACGTCAAAAGAGGCAAAAAATCTAATAAGCGTCATGTTTTTGGGTAAAAATGATGCTGATAAAGGAGCAAGTCGCCCGAAAAATGTTCCAGCAACAGATGTTAAAAAATTAGGTATTTTGGGTGCAGGTTTTATGGGAGCGGGTATTGCGTATGTATCGGCAATGGCAGGAATTGAAGTTGTCTTGAAAGATGTGAGTTTGGTAGGTGCTGAAAAAGGCAAAGATTATTCGAGAACTTTAATTCAAAAAGGCATTGAAAAAGGCAAAACTACTACTGAAAAAGGTGAAAAACTATTGAGCCTGATTCGAACAACTGCCGATACTAATGATTTGAAAGGCTGTGATTTGATTATTGAGGCAGTTTTTGAAAACCGTGAATTGAAAGCAACCGTAACCAAAGAAACCGAGTCGATGCTGGTTGAGAATGGTGTTTTTGGCTCAAATACCTCAACACTCCCAATTACTGGTTTGGCAAAGGCTTCGACAAAACCTGAGAATTTTATCGGAATTCACTTCTTTTCACCAGTCGATAAAATGATGTTGGTAGAGTTGATTCGTGGCAAAGAAACTTCTGATTATACAGTAGCATTAGCGGTAGATTATGTCAAGAAAATCAGAAAAACACCCATTGTAGTCAATGATTCTCGTGGATTTTATACTTCACGTTGTTTTGGAACTTACACCACCGAAGGTATTGCTTTATTGAAAGATGGTGTAAACCCGATTTTGATTGAAAATGCAGGAAAAAATGCAGGAATGCCAGTAGGAGCTTTGGCAGTTTCGGACGAAGTAGCCTTAGATTTAGCTTTAAAAATATCAAAACAGGCAATTGCCGATGGAGTACTGAGTGAAGAAGATTCGACTTATCAAGCAACAAAATTGATGGTGGATGATTTGGGGCGTTTAGGCAAGAAAAATAAGAAAGGTTTCTACGAATATCCAGAAAACGGTAAAAAATATCTTTGGGAAGGCTTGGCTGAGCATTTTCCAGTTTCGGCAATACAACCTGATGTAGAAGAAGTAAAAAAGCGTTTGCTTTATCGTCAAGTTGTAGAGTGTATTCGTTGTATGGATGAAGGCGTACTTATCTCGAAATTGGATGCTAATATCGGTTCTATTTTGGCTTGGGGATTTCCTCCTTATGCAGGTGGAACGCTCAATTTTCCTGAATTTGTAGGCAAAGAAACTTTCTTGAAAGAAACTGACCGCTTGGCAGATAAGTATGGCGAAAGATTCAGATTAACTAATAAACAAAAGGAATTGGTAAAAACTTTGTGATGTATAAATATTTAAATTATAAAAAAAGACGGAGAGATTACGTCTTTTTTTATAATATACCAATAATTGTTAGGATGAAATATAGTATGAGGTTGATTTATTCTTTGAAAATTGTAATTTTGGTAGAGTAAGATTCGTTGTCAAACAAAGAAAACATACTTAAACTGATAAAAAACTATAAACCCATACATTTTGGCACGTTTTTATCTTGCGTTAATTGAAGTAACCCCTATAATCGAGTGAAATATTTAATAACTGCCATACTTGTACTACTATTTTTTGAAAATAGTCAATCACAAATCATGTATCGAACTCGCTATAAATCTGCGATTATGGTGGAGACTTTTGCGATTAGCCCGATTGGTTCAATCAACTACGAATACTTGCCTGTTCGTTGGCAACACTCTTTCTTATCGACCCGTATAGGTTTAGGTTTTTTGCCAGGTGGACAAGAAACCGATGTAGGAAGTGTAACGAATGGTGGGGGTGTTTCAGTGCCTACCTCGGTTACATATAACTATTTGTTAAATAATCTTCGTAGAGGTATTAATAAACGGGTGAGTGTAAGGTGTAAATCGGCTCCTTCAAAAATTGCTGCAGAATGGTTTAGTGAAATAGGGGCAGGCTATACATTAGCAGCTTATCGAACTACCGAAACTCGAAGTTTTGTTTTTGGCATTATTGGTTTACGTCAGCAAATTGTTTTCGATATTCCGCCGCATCCAAGGGTTGTGTTTGTTCGATTAAATATAACTCCTTCTTATTCTGTCGGAAAATATGAGCTTCGTGGAGGCGTTAGTTTGGGCGTTTCACTTTAGTTTTTTACTACATTCGCGTAGAGTTTTTTCAAAATTATATTTTTGCACTAAGTATAAATTTTTTCAATAACTTTCGGTAAGCTTCACTATTTTCTTGTTTTTGAGTTTCCGACCAATGCAATTCCTTTGCCATTATGTCTGCTACGATTTTGATAGAGTCGGATGTCGCTTGCCAATCCATCAATTCCATGCGGGTACGTCTGGCAAAAAAATCTCGTAAACTATTCGCCATTTCTTCTCGAATTGTATAAATTACTTCGGCTTTGATAAATGGATAATTTGGGTGAATTTTGCTTTTAAATTCTTGATTATCAATTACTTGTAAAACTGCTTCAGCATTTGTGCCATATTTTTTTATTAAATGCTGACAAATATCTTCCTCTAAATTGTATTTTTCTTGAATATTTCTCCAATCCGCAAAATTATAATTTTCTCCACCAACTAAATAATGCGATTCGGTGCTGCATTCAATATCTTTGCCTAATAATTTACAAACTTCATCTATTGTATCTTTTGCCATGAGGCGGTAAGTTGTCCATTTTCCGCCGAGTAAACTAACGAGATTTGATTTTTCGTCATATTCCACTTCATGATCTCGGACAAGTTTTTTTGTTGCCTTTAAGCCAGATGAAGCAATAAGTGGACGCAAGCCTCCAAAACCAGACTTTATTTGAGATTTGTCGGGAACTTTAGCCATATAAGGGCGAAGGGTATCTAATAAAAAGTCAATTTCTTGGCTGATTAGGATAGGTTCTTTTTCTAAATTACGGTATTCGTCATCGGTTGTACCAACCATTACTTCGCCTTCAAACGGAATCACAAATACTATTCGTCCATCTTTAGTTTTTGGAATCAGTATGGCATCTTGGCTCCGTAAGACCTCTGATGGAAGTATAATATGTACGCCTTTACTCGGACGAAGGCGTTTTTCCTGTGCAGAATTTGCCATTAGCCTAATACTATCGCCAAATGGGCCAGTGCAGTTGATGAATATTTTTGCTTTTACTGTTGTGCTGCTCTTTTCTGCTAAATTATCTTTTACTATTGCCGCTATTAATTTCCCATTATTATCTTTTTCAAAATTCGTAACAGCAAGATGGTTTATTATAACAGCTCCTGCTTTGTGAGCCGAATGAGCGAGAGCCAAGCAATAGCGTGCATCGTCGAGTTGCCCATCATAATACATCACCGAACTATGCAATTTGGGTGTAAGTGTAGGAATATGCTCAAAAGTTTCTTTTTTATTAAGCCATTGAGCTTTTGGTAATAGGTCATTCTTAGCAAATAAACCATAAATAGTAAGCCCGATTGTGAAATAAAATCCTTCAAACCAACTAAAAACTGGTGTAATCAAAGCCAAGGGATGTGCCAAATGTGGGGCATTTCTGATTACAGTATGACGTTCTTGTAAACCATGTTTTACTTGGCGAAGTTGTCCAAAATCTAAATTTTTAAAGGCTTGTTCTAAATATCTTACGCCCCCATGAATCAGCTTTGTTGATTTTGAAGAGGTTTCTGCTGCGAAATCTTCTTTTTCAATTAAAGCTACTTTAAAACCTCGTAGAGCTGCATCTAAGGCACAGCCAGCACCGCTTGCTCCGCCACCAATAATACAAATATCAAACTGTTCTTTTTGTAATTTTTCGAGATTTTTAACTCTGTTCATGAGAGAATTGTGTAAATGATTTTTTGTTGGAAAGTAGATTTGAACGTATCAATATTAAAAAACTTCTCCCACTGGTATTTTAGAGTTCAGATCATACTTTTGATTTTTTATAAATTTATATTCTTAAACTTCAAATTTACTGTCATTTGGTTTCGGCTATTAACTTGACGAAAGTAATTTTATGATCAAAAATCAGCAGCTTCAACAGTTTTTCCTGCAATTTAGACATATTCTCCAAAATCTCAGACAGAAACTTGGGCTTTTCTTATTTCTTCTACGCCATTGGTAATATTGACTTTATAAGAATGTAATTCAGTATTAAATGTTTGATTATAAGCGGTTTGTATTTCTTCAATAAAAGTATCAACTGCGTCTGTTTTTACTAAATTAATAGTACATCCGCCAAAACCACCGCCCATCATTCTTGCTCCAATTACGGTTTCGAGACTTAGTGTTTGCTCTACTAAAAAATCTAATTCGATGCAACTTACTTCGTATTCTTGGCTCAGACCTTCGTGGGTTTCATACATTTTTTGTCCAAACGTTACCAAATCGTCTTTTTCGAGAGCTTCACAAGCAATGGTTACACGCTCAATTTCCTCAACTACATATTTACATCGTTTATAAACAATTGAAGGAAGTTTATCGGATTGACTTCTGAGCATTTGTGCCGAAACATCACGTAAACTATTAATTTGAGGAAAAGCATTTTGCATGATTTTTACGCCTTCTTCACATTCTGCTCTGCGTTTGTTGTACTCACTATCACCCAGATTATGTTTTATACCTGAATTACACAAAACGATGGTATAATCGGGAGCGTGAAAAGGGAAATATTCAAAACTCAAATCTTGGCAATCGAGTTTGATAACTGAGTTTTTTTTGCCGTGAATGGAAGCAAACATATCCATAATGCCACATTTAACACCTGCAAAATTATGTTCAGCTTGTTGGGCAATGAGTGCTAAATCAAGCTTCGAAATCCCTAAATTAAACAATTGATTGAGTGCGAATCCCATGCCACTTTCGACGGCTGCCGATGAAGATAAGCCAGCTCCAAGGGGTACATCTCCACCAAAAACCACATTGAATCCGTTCGGAATTTTATGACCTTTTTTTATAATTTCGGCTAAAACCCCAATCAAAAAATTTGCCCAACCTTTGTCCGATTTTTCTATTTTTTCTAATGAAAATTGATGGGAATCGTGTAAATCATAGGAATACAGCTTGCATTCTTGGTCATTCCTTGGTGAAATAGCAAAATAAATAGCTTTGTCGATCGCAGCAGGCAGTACAAAACCATGATTATAATCGGTGTGTTCACCGATGAGGTTTATACGTCCTGGGGCACGTACAGACAAAAAAGGAGTATGGTCAAAAATATCTTCAAATTTTTGATTAATAAGCTTGTAATACATTATATTGTCAGTAGTTTTTAGTATAAAAAAGTAAAAAGAAAGCCCCAAGAAACTTAGGGGCTTCTATCAATAGTTTTATTAACTTAATCACTTTTGATTTTTAACTACTTTATGTCAAAAATAGTGTTTTTTATAGTAATTATTATCTTTATTTTAGAAATATTCAGTTCAATATTGTGTGCAATCGTTTGATATTCCTTTTTTTTTCTCTGTCAATTAGGTGCAAACCTTTGCACAGATTTTTTGATTGATTGTCGATTTTGAATACTTTATTTTCGTTAGGTTGCCTAA
>NZ_JAYWCU010000242.1:0-12970 GCF_043780375.1 Emticicia sp.
GTCACGGATCACTGTTTTGATAAAATTTGGTAAAACAGAAAGCCACTCAAACAATCGTTTAGTGGCTTTCTTACTTTATGACAACTCGCCACAGCTTACCACAGATTGAAATATTTTACAGGGATTTTTACAGAGAAATTCAGAGAAAATGAAAACAATCACCTTCAATGCCGAACTGGACTCTTACCAAAAAAAAGACGGCACCCATAACATCATGATTAGAATCTCGCAGTATGGCAAACATAAGCGAGTTGGGTTAGGGTATTCTATTGAGAAAAAACACTGGAATTATGTTGATAATACGGTTCGCAAAACACATTCAATGTCGTCAATGTTGAATGACCTAATTAAAATTAAAATTTCAGATTTAGACAAAAAGTATTTGGGAAGCCGACTACAGAACCAAAATATTACTGCTCGTCAATTACAATCAGGATTACGAAATAATGTATTAGGAGGTAATTTTTTTGAATATGCCCGAACTGTTATTGATAGATTTGATAATATAAATACTCGTGATTCGCAATTAAGCGTACTGTCGGGCCTAAAAGAATATCTTGGTTCAGAAGATTTATACTTTGCTGATATAACCTATGATTTTCTCGAAAATTATAAGGCATACTTGAAAAAACAAGGTTTAAGTAAAAATACTATCTGGTCAAAAATGAAGACCATGAAGGCAAGGTATAATAATGGAGTGAAGTCGGGAGCTTTTAAGCCAGACATTAATCCATTTGGTTTGATTGATATGAGCAAGGCTAAGTCTAAGCGTGTGAGATTTTCGGAAGAACAAATAAAGTCAATAGAAAATTATAGCCCAAATGACAATTCAGTAATGTTTCATGCTAAAAATATTTTCATGATCTCTTTTCTACACTGGGGAATTAGAATTTCAGATTGTTTGACATTGCAGTATCGTAATATTAAGGATGGAAGATTAACTTACACAGCAATTAAGACAAAAGAAAGCCAAAAAGACTTCAACATCAAGATACACACACGGGCTGAAAAGATATTTGAATATTATCTGTCTCAGAAATATAAGCCTACCGATTATATATTTCCTTTCATGCGAAAGCTTCCTCGATTACATACTGATGAAGAATTCAACAAAATGATTGGTTCAAAGACAGCACTTATAAATAAAGAGTTATCAAAAATTGCAAGCATATTAGGTTTGCCAAAATTCTCTACAAACACAGCACGTCATTCATTTGCCGAACTCACAAAACAAAAAACAGGAAGTAAGAAAACAGCTTCCGAAGCATTAGGTCATAGTTCTGAAAAAGTAACTGAAGCATATTTCAATGCAGCTTCCGAATACAAGAATGATGAATTGAGCGATAAAGTATATTAATTTGCTATCAAAATTTCATTCCTGATGAGTTGCTGCACAAACTCGACATTAAATTTTGATAGCAAAAGTTTTCTTCAGGGAGGTGTATTTCGTGAGCTCCTGTCTTAATCAAGGTTGACCAACTTGTTTTTTGATAGCAAAAAAACAAAAAACGCCCTCAAGTAATTTACTTGAGGGCGTTTTGTTGTACAATTCTATACCTTAGTTTTCTAAACAATTACCTGGACAAAAAATTGCCACATAGATAATTGGATTCTTGAAAATGCTCGAAGTCTGTAATTTGTTTAGTTTCAGCAATGCCAGCAGAAATTTGTACTGGTGGCTTGAAGGCAACTACCTGAAAACCTTCGCAAGTTTTTGGAGTAATGAAACTAATTGCCAACGCCTGAGGTGCGAACACATCGAGCGGGCTTAGAATCATCGCATCAAAATTAAATTCGAATGTTGGCATCGAACATTCTTTCTTTAATTCTAACTTTCCAAAAGCTTGGTCCTGATTTTTCGGGCTTGCAAATGTCAGTAAAGATATACTGAACAAAAGCAAAATTGAAAGAATCTTCTTCATTTTGATAATTTGGAGTTTTTGGGAATATTCCCGTTTGGATTTCAAATATAGATAAAATCTAACATAATCGAAAAGTAATAAATTTTATTTATTTACATTATTAATATTAGTGTGCTAATTGTTAGTTTAACAACAAATAATACTCAAATATTTTTTTAGACTATAGTTCAAATTCCTACTTAAATTACACAATTGCATCTTTATCTGCTGCTCCAGCATCGGTTGGATAAGTTCGTGTGAAACCAAAACAATCAATCGTAATTCCACCTTGTTGGCTACTAACCAAATTTCTTCCTGAACTTGCATCACTAAGATAAAAAGGACGACTTGTAGTTGCATCAGGATTTATTCGAGTAGTAGTTGTGATGGCAGTTGTAATAACAAAAGCACTATTTGCTCCTAAATTATACGTACTTCGATAGGTAGCAGGAGTTATTTTTGCTCCTGTTGTATTAATCTGAACTTCTACATTTACCGCAACAGGTGTGGTAATGTTATCAACGATTTTTAATCCGACATTATATGTGCCAGCACTACAAAACACGTTAAAGTTTTCTGCCAATAAATCTTGTGCAATGCTCGGAGTATAACCATACTGGCGAGTGAAAACAATACTACAAGGGTTGTATGAACCACTTGATTTGAACAAATTTCCGATCATTCTAACTCGTGCTAACTTGTCTGTATTAATAGGGATATCGCCAGTATTGACATATATAATACTATTATAGTATAAGTATAAATCTCTAATATTAACGAGATTGACTAACGTTTTCCCTATGGTGTCAGCATTTGGTTTTACGAATGTGTTTTGAATCGTAAGACCATCAACGTTTGTTATACTAATACCTTGCTGATTTGTAAGCCCCCGACATCCAAAATTATCGCAAATCATTTTGTCAATCAATACATTTTTACCTGATTCAATCTGAAATAACGATTCACTCGTATTATTACATACAAAATTTCGGACAGTCAAATTTAACGTTTTCTTAAGAATTAGCATGCCCATAAACCCACTACTATAACCAGTAACATTGCCTTTGTTAAAATTGTCAACAAGGGTAACATTTTCGATTAAAATGTTTTTCATATCATAATAAGCATCAGTGCGGCTGTTAAAATCACTCGTTGCGGTTACAACAGGATTGTCGCCATTTCCTAATCTAAAACTCCCATTAATTGTGTCTTCAACAACCGAATCCCTGATTGTCATATTTTCAATAATAGCAGTTGTATTACCGCTACCATCTTGACTACCCGTTGCTCTCATAGCACAATATCCTCGCTTAAACTTCATGTTAGCATAAGTAATATTTGCAGTATTGGCATTTTGTCGAACGATACAACCTGCAACATCATTAATATTTGCATTATAACAATTAACTCCATTCCATTCGAAATTACTCATGCTTGATAGCAACACAGAAGGTAAAGCATTTTGAGCATCTATAATAGGCACTGCACCTGCTTTAGCTTTTACTCTAAAAAGATTTGCACCATTTGAAAAGTTAAATGTAAGAATACTTGTAATAGGAAATGTATCACTTGTATTAAATTGCAATGTTGTTGGTGCTGAAATTGAATAAGTTGACAAATAGGTCATCATCGAACTCAAACTATCAGTTTCATAAACAATTACGCTCGTGGTGTCGTTTATAAGTGATAATTTATATGCCGTTGCGGTGCCTTTATTTGCGTTTGCCAAAATGCCAGGAATTACTAACATGATTTTTTTTATTAAACTGTTAAATCTCCACTTAGATACCATGTATCGGTCGCTTTTTTTATTAGAGTAGCAATGCTATATCGGGCGGCAAGTTTAAACCGATTTGCACTACTATTAATCGTAACACCTGATGCTGGAGTTATGGTTGTTTGACCTACATTTAGTTGTGAAACTAATAATACAGTGCCTATAACAAAATTAACACTGGCATTTGAAGGAATTGTTACAGTATTTGCTGTAATTATATCAGTTTCAATCATTTTATTTGCATCACTTAATACAGCTGTATGGGAAGCTGTTTGAGTGTTTATCAAAATCAAATCTGTTGCATTAGTACCAGCAGCACCCGTCGCTCCAGTTAGCCCTGTTGCTCCAGTTGCACCAGTTGCTCCAATAACTCCTTGAATGCCTTGTGAGCCAGATGCTCCTTGCGGGCCAGTCGCACCAATTGCACCAGTTGCACCTGTTGCACCTGTCAAACCGATTTCTCCTTGAATACCTTGAATACCTTGTAAGCCTGTTGCTCCTTGTGGACCGATTTCACCAGTTGCACCAGTTGCTCCCGTTAAACCTGTCAAGCCGATTGGTCCTTGAATTCCTTGAATACCTTGTAAGCCAGTAGCACCTTGTGGCCCTGTATCACCAGTATTACCTTTTCCAAATGCAATAGCAGCACTCCAAATCCCTGGTGTTGCAGTTTGACGAATATATAGATTACCGCTATCAGTTGCTAAATAACTAAACCCAGCAGCTTGAGAGTCGTAAGTACTTCTTGCGGAAAATATCCCAGTTGCATTTACGATAAATGAAGTTCCATTAGCTCCAGCTACACCTGCAATGCCCTGAATTCCTTGTAAGCCAGTCGGACCAGTTACTCCATTTGCTCCAGTTGCACCTGCAACACCTTGCGAGCCTGTTGCTCCAGTTGCTCCAGTGTTACCAGTCAAGCCAGTACTGCCCTTGAAATTACTGATTAACGACCAAGCCCCACTAAGTTTTTTATACACATTATTATTAACTGTATTTAGGAAGAAGTCACCTTCAATTCCTTCAGAATTTGATGGAGTACCTGTACCATTAAACCAAACCGTACCACCACCACCACCACCACTTCCACCACCACCCGAACCTGCTTCACCTCTAAGAGACAAGAGCCATTCCTGAGCTGTTCCAACAAAGCCGTTTTCAACCGCAATATTATAGGCTGATTTGCCCCTATAAGCATTCATCAAAATTTCACTTTCAACTAATGCTTCTTCAACAAAAGAAAGGCTTATTGTTACATCTGCGTAAGCAGAAGTAGAAGTATTGCTAAACGAATTGTTGTTTTCTAAAAAATGAACTTGAGTAGGAGAATCAGTTTGAGTTTTTCTAAGACCAAAACCATCTAAGTCTATCGCCGTAGATATCGTGTAAATGCCCGAAAGCTTTCGAGTAACTTCAGAACTGATTTGCCAGAGAAATATATGACCGTCTATTATAACGAGTTCGGAAGTACTCATTTTTGCCGATTGGCTATTACCGAGAGATATGACCAGCTCATTGACCGAGCCTATAATGTTTTCTGGAATAATAAGCTTAATAGTTAGGGAATCACCCCTGCTTAATTTTTTTACTACACCCATTATCTAAAAAAAGTTTAAAGTTTTGGCAGAAATATTTTTAAGTAAAATATAGATAATATCTAACAATTTCAAAAAGTATTCAATTTTGCTTATTTTTTCCACATTACAAATATTGTTGTACTAAATATTAGTAAGACAAGAATTTTTAATGTTTTTTTGTAAATACTTTTACTGTAAATGTCCTTGATTAATGGAGGCGATACGAATACCAATTACCCGCAATAATTTCGAGTTCTTAAATGTTTTTCACCCACAAGATTTCAAGTGTATTAACAATGATGATTTGGGAATGATTTTGACTTGTATCTACAAAGTACACGCTGTATATAATGTTAGAGACAATTCGGTAATAAAACGGGCTGAGTACCCATGTGATTTAAAAATCATTGTTAGAAACAATATTTTTGCTCAAACAAATAAAATTACCTTCACAGGCATTAGAGCCGTCAATAATAGGATTGATAAGTTGATAAAAAAAGAGCTATATATATATGTACGCAAAGGATTAGAAATTGATCCAAAACCAACAATTAGGTCGTTAATTGATAGTTTTTGTGAAAAATACAGTCTTACTATGAGTTCAAAAGATATTGTAGCTTTAGAACGCAATGAGCGAAGAAAAAGAGAAAAAAACGGCGAATTACTATACAAACGAAATGTGAAATCATGCCAATCCAAAAAAGAAGACTAAAATGTGACAACTTAGGAGAAATTAAGCGACTAAGGCTTGGTTTGCTTGTAGGCGTTGAAGATGCCGACTTTCAGTCAATGCCAAGCCAAAATATTGTTTTTAAGGCTGGCTCCGACTTTATGTATGATGCAAAAAAAACAAATTATGAATTTACAGATTTGGAGGTTTCGCAAGACACTGAAAATGGTATTGCAAACAGTGTTAATTTTTCCCTCAAAATCTATAATGACATTTTGGTTACTAACTACGACTTAATATATCGAAAACTTGAAGGTCGATTATTAGTTGCAGAAATCACCACTATGAATGATGCAGTAAGGGTTTTTGCACCATTAATGTGTAATTATTCGTATAAACAAGGCTTAGCGGCAAGCGACAGTTCGTATTATGAATTTAATTTCAGAAAAGTTGCCGCTATAAAATTTGAAGACTACATTTTTCCGAAAATACAATCAAAATTGGTGGGAACTATTACGAGTGATACTGTTGATAGTGGCGTGAGTAATAGGCTAATTGTTCGACACGCTGGTGATGGGGTTTATCCAAATATTATAAATAACTATAAAGCTGGATTTTCGTTATTAAACGATATTTCAACAGTATTGAATTGGTATTCAGTTGCCAGCCTCGTTGCACAGCAAATAATTATTCCAAATGCACCGAATAACACAAAAGTTTTTGTTTTTTTAAAATCAAATTTCAGTAGCAGTGAATTCGATTCTAAAGAATATACAATATCGGTCTTGAGTTATTCTATTAGAAGTAGAATGATTTCACTTGAACCTAATAAGCCCGCCGCTGCCGACCTTCAAGAGTATGATGCTTCAAACGTAGCCCTCGAAGATAGTTCAGGAGGTGGCGTGAGTACTGCCACTATTATTATTTCTCAACAATTAATAACCAATATTTTGTCAGGAACGGGTGGGAATGCCATCAATTTTACGTTACCAACTCTGACTGGCGGCGAAACCGATACCAACAACCGTACATTGGTAAGTATTGGTGTGGGAATAAGTATCTTCAAAAATGGGGTAGCCTTGTTGGCGGGTGCTACATTTACCAAAACTGATATTATTACTTTCGCAGTTTTGGCTGGAATTCCCACTACTAACAATTATACATTGCTGTCTTACAAGGCACAAGGAACATTATCGGGCGATAGCAATACAGCACTGGTAATTGGCAATATTTCGCAGGTAACAAATACAAATCAAGCATTTGAGCTTACCACGCTACAAAATATCATTGATGCAAATCCTGATGTGCCTATCAATCGTTTTAATCTCAATGATTTTCCATCAACGCCAGTGCAAGCTCGTGGCGACTATGCTCTAAGGCTTATCAATGCCGATTCAGCTGAATATCTTGACTCAGGAGCAATTCAATTGAAGGCTTTAGGCTTGGCAACTGGTTTTAACAATAACCGTTTGCACTCGAAAGCCGAAATTACTGCTGAAGATAGAAATATTTGGATTGTGTATCTTGGAGATTTTGCAACTGGAAAAACAGAAGCACAATTGGAGATTGAAGGAGGTAACGAATTTCTAATAAAATACAACGGCAACGTCGATAAAAACGGCGTAAATGTACATTTCAGGTATTCAATGGTTGATATTGAAGAATATAGCTTTGATAATGGGCTTACGAAATGGACGATAGAAAAGGCACGGGCTTTTATGCGTGGCTTTCAAAACAAAGCATTAGAGTATATTCCGAATCATGTATATATTCACTATGGTCTTACCATTTCTGGCTTCCCAAGTTGGGGAAGTGGCTTTGGATACGATGGCGATAATGTACCAGAATACAAGAAATATTTACCATATGCAAAACCAAGTTCAGTAGCAAAATATAGAAAGAACGAAGGCTTAATCACTGGTTTGGCCGACAAAGGCGTACTTTTTAGTATTGCTCCTCAATACCTGAAAGCTCCCTTGGTAATGACCCAGTTGATGTATAAAAAAGTGGGCGGAAACTTTGTATTAAATGCCGAAGGCGACCGAGAATTAGTAGATATTGACGTGGATGAAACCTACCGAGGCATAACTCACCGATGGAACACCAAACAACCAGGTGCCGCTCCCGATATTGAGGGCAGCGTTATAAAGAGGCATTTTCATGAATTACATTTAGGCATTTGGGGAATCCCGATGATATATTCGCAATGTGTATATTCGATGCAAATGCTTGCCAATGAAATGGGACTTGGATATGACGTAAGTAATATGCCCGCTCAAACGAAATATGGCACAGTATTGATTGTGCGAGATACACTTGAAGCTAATAGTTGGCAAAATACGTATCGACCACAAGACCATTATAGTTCAAAAGCAATGGCATTGATGGGCTTTATTATTGCACGAAATCATTATTGTTATGGTAATCTATCAGGAACTTATGGCTTAACTAATAATGGGTCAGGTGTATTTCAAGCAGTAAATGAAGGCAATAATATTTATGCGGGCATTGAGCCGTATTCTATTAGCTCAGGTACAGGATTTCATCCTTACCACAACGGTAAACAAAAACAGGCTTATGGGATTTCTTATAACATGAAAAAATTAAGCCGTGATTATGGCTTTGGTGCAACTACCGATAAGTTGCTACTATTTACCGACCCGCAAAACTTTCAAATACGTAGCGAAATAGTAGCCTTTGGTCTAATGCAAGGTAGTAATGTGTATTTGGCTTGTTTATGCACGGAGCTTGAAATTGATGAAGCAATCAATGTGAAAGTAAGCAATCGAAAAAATGGTGTATCGGTTTCATTCTTTGTACCTGCTAAAAAAATCATTGACAGAGTAGTAGAATTTCCGACCAGCGATGTGTACGAAACCAAAGACATTTTCATAGAATATACCTCAATCAGAGGGGTATTTGTGAAAGTAACAGGCAATTTAATGTTCCACGATGTTAACCCAACTTAATAATTAACAATGAAAAAAATAATTCTTTTAGTTTTCTTGAGCATATATAGCTTCGCTCAAGCACCACGTACAGCACGAACGTATAGAACGCTGACTGAAGCTTGTTTGAGAAATCAACCTGGCAATGGTAATGCACCCGAAATGTTGAAGTTTTACGCAGAAAAAGGCGGGTTAATCGTTGGAAAAACGCTATGGTCAAATAATACAGTTGGCAACAGACTGAAACTTCGTCCTGGCAAATACTACGTTGTGCAAGGAAATAAAGCCATGACCGTTGATTTCTTTGGAAGAATAGATAATATAATCGGCTGTGAAAGTGGCACAATTATTCCAACTGAACCACAAAGTTATATTTTAACAACGGTTCCGAACAAAATCAATTGGACACAATTTGGCAATTTTCAAAATACCTTTGGAACGGCTCAATATGGTGTTGGCTCACCACGATTTAGCAATGAAACTGGGTTTCCAAACGACCCTATTTCGCACGGATGGACACATGTCGATTCTCCTGGCATTAATTCGAAGGCTAATGTAGGGCTTGAAAAAGGCATAAAATATGTCGATGTTAATACAGCATTGGATATGCAAATAGTAGCTGAATTGCTGGATGAAGGCAAAATGGATGCCGTTGGACTGCGTACTTGGGCCGAAAACCTTGGTTCGGTGTCATCACTGACGGCATACGAAGCAGGTCGGAAACTATATTATACGGCTTGGAGTGGCTGGTCTCCAACAGCGAATAATTATGATGTGATAATCGGTGTTCCAACACTTGTCGAACAAAAATGGACAAATTCAGCCGACCAAAGGGGCAGAATAATGGAAAGGCTGATTGCTGGGATGAAAACCGAAGCTACTGCAACTGGTAATTACTTCTTACCACAGATTCAGAATTCGCAAGTAAATGCGTGCGACGGTGGAGTAATAGCAAACTCTAATACGATCCCATTCTCTGATTTGCGTTTCTTTCCAAATTACTCAGCAAGTGAAATTTTGGGGTTCAAAACTCTAAAGCCAATAGCTCAACGATATTTGTCTCAAACAGGGATTCAGGTAATTGATAAATTCAATTTTCGAGTGCCCTATCCGATGACAGAAAGCCTTTATAAAAAGAATTTGGATGGAAGTTATATTCTGGTTTCGGGCAAACGAGTTCCACGGGATACTGATTTTAACGAAAATCAGTATGGAAAAACGGTGAACTTTTATGCTACGCCAAAAGATGTAAGTTATTATACTGGCACTGAGTATTTCCCAGAAGTGTGGTACGCCGCTTTACAACCTTTTGCCTTGTATTCGCACCTTATATTTAGCCGAATGGGGCTTAATAATTTTTTCAATTCAAATCCGATTATCACCAATAGAGATGCTTTTTCGGCAGAGTTGACAGCAACTTTCAGTGAGGAAACCGAAAGCAATTATTTTGCAATGAGTACTGAAAGCCGACCAATTGCACCCTATTTGGCTGAATTTCAAATATATGCAACATATTTGACGGGCATCAAAAACTTTCAGATTCAAACTAATTATGGTCGCCGTGCGGCAATTAACGAACCCGAAGGATTTAAGGTTAGGCAATACGGCGAAAACTATGAGCATTTGAAAAACAATACCTTCATTGATATTCCAAAACACTGGGGAACTTACGAAGTATATACCAATACTTTAAAATATTTGCAATCTGTTCAAAACAGTTATAACATTTTTTCAGGCTCTGAAAAATACTTTCAATGTACTGCTCCGAGCGATAAGACAAATCAAGTAATGATTTTTGGGATAATTTCAGGTAATAACTTACTTGTTTTTGGTACGGATTCGAGGTTGGACAAAACCGAACAAATAACTGTAAATCTTACCCTGAGTAATCAAGCAGGTTTTTTGAAAACATTCAATATCAAAGGCAGACAGCATTTTATTAATGTTTTTCAGCTACCCGTAAGCAGCTATACTACGACTAATATTCAAGTTGAATATAATGACTTATATGGAGCGAAACACAAACATACAGGCAACCTTGAAAACCCAAACTGGTAAAAAAAATGAGACTTGACCTACCCACGCACTGTATAACTTATACAAATGGCGTTAATTATAGAATACCAATCTACTGGGAGTTGTATCAAAATAATCAACTTATCAAAAGTAATTTTGCAACAACCGGTGGAATGTACAACGACATTCTTCAGGATAATTATAATAATCATCCCGATGGCAGCTCAATGGAACTTCCAGTTGGTTTTACGAATGTTTATAGGTTCAAATTTTGGCATTTAGGCAAAATCAATCTACCAATTTTACTGATTTGTTTTGCTGGTAACTCTTCAAACACAAACAATCGCTCTGGTATGATAGACAACAATGCCTATCAAGTTGAGATGGGCAGTTACAAGCAATTCGATTTTATCTTAACAAATAACCCAGACAATTACTCAAAAATAAATTGTAATGCGGGTTGGATTTTGGAAGATGGTAGCTTCACTTATAATATTCCGTCACCCATAACATTACAAGATGTTACTGGTTCGAATGAAATAGATCCATCAACAGGATTTCGCCGAATTGTACCAAAACTTGGGCATAGGCTAAGAGATAATGTAAGTTTGGAGTGGTTTAATTTAGCCACTACTATATCTACTGGAGCAAGAATACAAAATGTGCAAACTTTAGCTGGCGTTGCTAATGTATTTTACATTGAACCAATTATAGTACCACCACCCCCAGTAGGCACGCAATACCATCATTTTAATGCAGAAGATTATTTCGATGTTTTCAAAAACCCTGCGGTGCGTAGCCCAATCAAATTTTGTTTTGGAGCACCAACGGACGTGTTGGCAACCGTAGAAACACAGCTGATGCGAAAGCAAGAAACAGAATTAGCATTGTGTATCCAGCCATTTGATGCTGCCCCATATATTTTTAGAAAGAACAATTTGCCTGGCAATTCAGAAATAATTGATGGCTATTTGTTTTCAAAATCAGATAGTGTTTTGGGTTCTGCCTTTTGTGTTGTGTTCACCAATCCGCTTAGCAGCAAAGTGGGATGTAGAATAAAAGCAAAAAAACACAGTGTCTGGAACAGGGATGCCAAAATAACTATAAAAAGCGGTATTACAGAATCAATAATTGAACATGGAATTACTGACAACTTACTGCATATTGTAGATTATATTACTGCTGCTGCTGCAAGCAAGGTTTATGTTTTTATAGAGCAAACAACAGGATTGGTTATTCAACCATTTCTTGGATTAAACTTTTCGGCGGAATTCTTCTGCGAAAAAAATGGTGAAATAGTTGAGCCATTCCTTTATAAAGAGGATGCCGCCCTATATTTGGGTGATAACGAAGTGAAAACAACCTTGTTTGAGACATTCACAAGCACCACTGATTTTGCCGATTTAGGCACAATTTCTGAAAATGCTTGGCAACCTAATAATATTATAAGCATACCAACCGCAGGCGTTTATCACATTTATGGACGAGCAACTTTGCCAAACGGCGATAAGAAAGTTGCCAAAATTCGTTCGTTTACACAAAGTTAGTGCTGATATATTTATAAATAATAATAGTACCAAAAGCCTGTTGATGATATCGACAGGCTTTTTTTGTGTCCTTCGAGCATCAGAATAATAGTTAGAATTTCGGAGTATGATAAACTCAAATCATATCTCTCAATTACTCAATTCTCCGTGGGCAATCACAAACGGAGCAATAGAGGCTTTTCTTATTTCGGCAGCAACACAACTCCAAAATAACATAAAAGCCGAAATGCCCCAACCGTTTAGGATGAACGCCAAAGGGGAAATCGGCAATGGATCATCGAAAGAAGTATTAATCATTCCGATTGAAAGTGTCATAGTAAAGTATGATATGCCAGATGCAGGATTAATGGGTTTGAAATCGCTACAAAACCTAATCAATCAAGTAAACGCTGATTCGACACTCGTTGGAGCAGTATTATTTCACGAATCACCAGGCGGAACGGTGATGGATTTGGCAGAAACCGCCGACATCATTAAAGCTTCAAAGAAACCTATTGTCTCATATATTGAAATGTCATGCTCGGCTTCGTACTA
>NZ_JAYWCU010000243.1:0-4243 GCF_043780375.1 Emticicia sp.
GGTTTTGGAAATGGCACTTCTGGATTAAATTATTTGGGTAGCGACACCACACTTTTTCAAAAATATTATACGCTTAAAAACTCAAAACTACCCAAACCGTGGGAATATTTGGTAAATACAACTGAAAAACTCAATAAAACTGACTTAAAAGACCTCGAAACAGTGATGCCAATAGTCATGGATGTTGATAAAACGCTTTGGTTTTTGGCAACCGAAATCATGTTTGGTGATGATGACAGTTACGTAAACAAAGGAGCAATGGATTATTATATATATGTTGATCCTGAAACCAAACGCATGACGCCCATCGAAACGGATGGCAATAGTGCTATCGAAATGAGTCGTGCAACTTGGAGTCCTTTTTTTAATGAAACCAAAGTAAATTTTCCACTCCTTAATCGCCTTTTGGTTGTTCCTGCTTACAGACAGCGGTATTTGGCACATCTTCGCACCATCAACGAGGAATCTATCAACCCCAAAATTAGTAATGTTTTGATTGATGCCTTGGCTAAAAAAATTGATGCAAAAGTAAAAACAGACCCCAAAGCCTTATATACTTACGCCCAATTTCAGGCTGAGGTTACTACAATAAAGAGTTTTTTTACTTCTCGTTATAATTTTATCAAAACCCAAGTCGAAGTCAATAGGATTTCTCCAACACTTAGCAAAACTACATTTGCAACTAATGGTAAAGATTTTGAATTACCAACTGAAAAAAACACCGTTTCAGTACGAACAACTGCAACTTCGTCGGAAGGAATTTCAAAAGTATATTTGTATTTTTCAGATAATCTCACAGGAAATTTTACTAAAAAAGAGATGTTCGATGATGGAAAAAATAATGACGGAGCAGCAAAAGATGGTGTTTTTGGAGCAGAAATTCCTGCTTTTTCTATTGGAAAATATGTTCGATATTATATTGAAGCAGTTTCGTCAAATTCGGTTGGAACTGTAAGTTATGACCCCGCAGGAGCAGAACACAATGTATTTGTGTATCAAATAAAATCTTCATCGCCAATTATCAAATCAGTAGCAATTAATGAGATTTTGGCTTCAAATACTAAGAATTTAGACGAAAACAAACAAGCTGATGACTGGATTGAACTCTATAATTTGACTACCAACACCGTAAATTTAAGCGAATATTATTTATCTGATAACTCAACTAATTTAAAAAAATGGCAATTCCCGACAGGCACTACCATTGCAGCGAATAGCTTTTTGATAGTTTGGGCTGATGAAGATGCCTTACAAGGAAAACTTCACGCAAACTTTAAATTATCAAAATCGGGCGAATCAGTTTATTTGGTAAGTCCAGCAGGAATAATTTTAGACGAAGTAACTTTTGGCGAACAAAAAGACGATTATGGATATGCCAGAAATCCAAATGGGACAGGTAGTTTTGTGAGTCAAACCTCCACTTTCAATGCTGATAATATAACTGGAAAAACTGGCCCAACCGACCCTGTTGTAGTACCACCAGCGGTTACTCCGCCCACAACAACCATTACCGCCACCGAACCTGAATCGGTTTTGATTAATGTTTACCCAAATCCTGCCAACGAAACGCTCAATATTAAAGTAGCAAATCATTTTATTGGAAAAGAATTGGAAGTGTATAATTCGAGAGGGCAAATGATTTTGAAACAACAAATCTCAAACGAAAGTAATATCAATACTACCGAATGGATTTCGGGGCTTTATTTTTTAAAATTGGCTAATACTTCACGTAAAATATTGATTATTAAGTAGTTGCTTAAATGGTAAATTTCTTTTTTCTTACCCCACTCTTTTTATAATTGGTACGTAATATAAACATGCAACCATTATTTTAAGTAAACCAATAAAAAAATATGACACGTTACGAATTTTTGAAATCAATGGGTTTTAGCGGTGCTGCCTTAATGGCTTTGCTTACCTCGTGCGTAACAGAAGGTGATAAATATGTTGATGCTCTGACAATTGCTGCAAACGGAACAACAACTGGAACAACTACCACCGGAAATACTACCACTGGAACTACTACAACTTCAAATGTTACAGGAATAATTACAACTGAAGAGTTGAATAAAATCACTAATTCAAAACTAAAAATAGACCTTACATCATCTACTTATGCCAAACTACAAATAGTTGGTTCGTATATGGTTGTTAGTAATATTGTTGTAGCTCTTTCAAAAGCAAATACTTATATTGCTGCAACTGTAACTTGCTCGCATGAACCCAAAAAACAAGTTATTTATAGTAATAACGAATGGTATTGTACTGCTCATGGGGCAAGGTTTTCATTGACAGGAGGAGGATTGAATAATAATGGCCAAAAAGGCTTGGCTGTGTATAAAGTAGCAACCGATGGAAAAACATTGTTGGTTTATTAATTTTGAGTCAATAGTAAGTACATTTTAAAAGAATAACCCAAAAAGTATGAAATTTTTAAGCATTTTTCTACTGTTTTTCTTTCTTGAAGGTTCGCCTCAATGGGGTTCTGACTTTGATAAAGCAAAAATAGAAGCTATTCAGAATCATAAATTTATCGTCATCAGTTTTTCTGGTTCTGATTGGTGCGGCCCATGTATCAAGCTCAAAAGAGAGGTATTAGATACGCCTGAGTTTTTGGCATTTGCAACTAAAAACTTAGCCTTGGTTAGAGCTGATTTTCCAAGATTAAAGAAAAATCAATTGGAAAAAAAGCAAACTGCTCTCAACGAGGCTCTTGCAGAAAAATATAACCATGAAGGCAAATTTCCTTTGACGGTTTTGATTGGGGCTGACGGCAAAGTATTGAAAGAATGGGATGGTTATCCAGCGGGAATAACGACTGGTTCTTTTATGCAAGAAATTCAAACGATTATCAATGCCCAAAAATAATATTCATTCAAAATCGCTTCGATTGATGGGCAATCGCTTCACTATCAGCGTAGTAAGTAATGATAAGATTTGGGCTGAAAAGCAAATTGACACTGCAATCACCGAAATCAGTCGAATCGAAAAGTTGCTTACTACGTTTAGTGATGATAGTCAAACCAGCCAAATCAATGAAAACGCAGGAGTCAAACCTATTAAAGTTGAAAAAGAAGTTTTTGAATTGATAAAACGTTCGCTTCGCATTTCCAGCCTTACTGATGGGGCTTTTGATATAACTTATGGCTCAATTGATAAACGATTTTGGAATTTCGATAAAGAAATGACTGCATTACCCGATGCCGAAACTGCCAAGCAAGCCGTCAGACTAATTGATTATCGAAAGGTGATTTTGGATGATGAAAACCAAACAGTTTTTTTGAAAGAAGCAGGTATGAGAATCGGTTTTGGTGGAATTGGAAAGGGTTATGCTGCCGAACAAACTAAGCGAGTTTTGATTCAAAATGGCGTAAAAAGTGGCATCGTCAATGCCGCAGGAGATTTAACTACTTGGGGAAATCAACCCAATGGCAAACCTTGGACAATAGCAATTGCTGACCCAGATACTCAAAATAGTGCTTTTTCTCACCTAAATATCAGTGGAGTCGCTGTGGCAACTTCGGGAAATTATGAGAAATATGTAATCATTGACGGCAAAAAATATTCACATACAATTGACCCAAAAACAGGATTTCCAGTTTCGGGTATCAAGAGTGTGACAATCTTATGCACCGATGCCGAAATTGCTGATGCAATGGCAACTCCCGTAACTGTTTTGGGCGTTGAGGCTGGTCTAAGTCTTATTAACCAAATGCAGCAAATGGCGTGTATCATCATTGATGATAACAACAATGTTTATACCTCCAATAACATCAAAATATCATGAAAAAACCAATCAAAATTATTTTTATTCTTGCTTTTTTGCTTAGTTCGATGGCTTCATGTGTAACAGTAAAAGAATATCAGAAAAATCGAATCAACGATTCTGAAATGGAATTAGCTGCTCGAAAAGCTGAAAAGTTTGAAACAAGTTTTTATCTCTACCGTGAAGGAGCTTCAGGAGCAAACGGTGGCAAAAGTGGTGGTGGATGTGGCTGTAATTAATGGTCTATTAAACCTCATCCTAAATCTATCTCCGAAGATGTGAGGGACTTTAAATTTCTTATTTTAATGCACTTTCCTACAATAAGAGGGCCGCGTGAGGGGAAACATCACATAAAAACACCTGAACCTAAAATCTCCTATGAAAAAAGTAATCATAACAATTGGCTTATATGCAAGTATGTTAAGCGGGGTCTATGCTCAGCACGATACAACAAAATATGTGTTCAAGAAATCGAAT
>NZ_JAYWCU010000244.1:0-3328 GCF_043780375.1 Emticicia sp.
TAACGTTGCTCACATGGGCGATTTAATTTTTAATCGACGCTATCCTTTTGTGGATAGAGCGGCTGGGGCAAACATAAATAATTGGATCAAAGTGTTAGACAAAACGCTCAATACTTTCGATAATGAAACTATTTTTGTATTTGGACACGCCTTTGACCCAGAGAAAATTATGGGAAATAAAGAAGACATTAAGGCATTTAAAGATTATTTGGAGAAACTATTGGTATTCACAGATTCACAAATCAAATCAGGAAAATCAAAAGAAGAAGTGATGAAAGCAACGGCAATTCCAGGCGTAACGGAATGGAAAGGCGATGGAATTAGTCGTGGTTTGCAATCGGCATATGAGGAATTGACGGAAGGTAAATAAAGTTTGCAGAAAATACTTTTTTAGTTAATTACCGCATCTTGAAGTTCTGAAAGAACGTGTAAATAATTACTTTTTAGACGTACACTTTTATAATTACAGCCATTAATTTGGAAAATAGCCGCCCGACATTATCATAGCGACTATTGAAAGCATCTAATATCCGAAAAATATAGAATCTGGCTTACAAAAGCTATATCCGATACCATTGCAAGGTAATCCGCTTCGGAGATTCAACAATTTAGTAAGTATGATGCACTCCTTTTTTGTGTTTAAAAATGAACTTTAATAATTACTTTGATATTATTGATGAAAATTTAGTATTTGCTAAACTATCAATGGGTCAAAAAAATCATTTTATTACCTTTATGGTAATATCCTTATTAGGATTCCTAACAAATTAAAACCAACAAAATTATTCTATGAAACAACTAATGTTAACAAGTACTCTTTGCTTGGGTTTATTGCCCATCTTTGCTCAAAGAAAATGGTCAGAAACCTCCGTAGATGGCAATAATATCATCACAAATCAAGGCGGGCAAACGTTAGGATATTCGCCAAATTCTGGCATTAAAATATTAACAGTCAATGAGTTAGCCTTTAAAGATTTAAACAAAAATGGTAAATTAGACAAATACGAAGACTGGCGTTTGCCCGTGGATGTCAGAGCCAAAGATTTAGCTTCAAAATTGAGTATTGAGCAAATTGCGGGCTTGATGCTTTACTCTTCGCATCAGTCAATTCCTGCTCGTTCGGGAGGAAATTTTGCGGGAACTTATAACGGAAAACCATTCAAAGAGGGTGAAACTGACCCCTCAGATTTAACCGACCAACAAAAGAAGTTTTTGCAAGAGGATAATCTTCGTCACGTTTTGCTAACAACCGTAAAAACGCCCGAAATTGTCGCTCAATGGAACAATAAATTACAGTCTTTTTGTGAAAGTGTAGGCATGGGAATTCCTGCCAATAACAGTTCCGACCCACGACACGGCACAAAAGCACGTGCAGAATTCGATGCAGCAGCAGGCGGAGAGATTTCAATGTGGCCCAGTTCCTTGGGAATGGCAGCCACTTTTGAGCCTGCCTTAGTGGAAAAATTTGGACAAATTGCCGCCACAGAATATCGTGCTTTGGGAATTACAACTGCCCTTTCTCCGCAAGTAGATATTGCTACCGAACCACGTTGGAGTCGTTTTAATGGCACGTTTGGCGAAAGCCCTCAGCTTTCAGCGGCAATGGCACAGGCTTATTGTAATGGTTTCCAGACTTCATTAAACGCAAAAGAAATTGCCAATGGGTGGGGTTTCGGAAGTGTTAATGCCATGGTAAAACATTGGCCTGGCGGTGGTGCGGGCGAAGCTGGTCGTGATGCACATTATGCTATCGGAAAGTATGCTGTTTATCCAAAAAATAATTTTAATGCTCATTTAATTCCATTTATTAACGGAGCTTTCAAATTGAAGGGAAAAACCTCAATGGCATCTGCCGTGATGCCTTATTATACGATTTCGTGGAATCAAGACAAAAAAAATGGAGAGAATGTTGGTAATAATTATAACAAGTTTATTATCAATGACTTACTCAGAACAAAATATGGTTATGATGGCGTTGTGTGTACAGACTGGAGGGTAACAGAAGACCATAAAGTAATGGATGGTTTTATTGATGGAAAACCTTGGGGCGTAGAAAATCTAACCCTTGCCGAACGTCATTACAAGGTTTTGATGGCTGGTGTTGATCAATTTGGAGGAAATAATGATGCAAAACCCATTTTAGAAGCCTATCAAATGGGAATAAAAGAAATGGGAGAAACCAAAATGCGAGCCAGAATGGAGCAATCGGCAGTTCGTTTATTGCGTAATATTTTTAGAGTAGGGGTTTTTGAAAATCCATATTTGGAAGTAGCTGCGACTAAGAAAATCGTTGGAAATTCTACATATATGAAAGAAGGTTATGAGGCTCAATTGAAGTCGGTTGTATTGTTGAAAAACCAAAGCAACACGCTTCCAATCGCCAAAATGAAGACGGTTTTTGTGCCAAAACGTTTTGTTCCCGCAAGTCGCAATTTCATGGGAATGGAATCGCCCGCTTCGACAGACTACCCCGTAAACATGGATATTGTTAAAAAATACTTTAAGGTAACCGATAACCCAAATGAGGCTGATTTTGCCTTAGTTTTTATCCAGAATCCAAGTACTTCTATTGGTTATGACAAGGAGGATTTGAAAAATGGCGGTAACGGATATGTTCCAATCAGCCTACAATACGGTGATTATACCGCAACCGATGCCCGTGAAACAAGCATTGCAGGAGGTGACCCAATGGATAAATCAGCGAACCGTTCTTATAAAAATAAAGTGACGAAATCGGCTAATATTACGGATTTAAAATTGGTTTTGGATACCAAAGAAAGCATGAAAGGCAAGCCCGTAATTGTCTCGATAAACACCATAAATCCCATGATTTTCTCGGAATTTGAGAAAGAATCTTCGGCTATTTTGTTAAGTTTTGGTGTACAGGACCAAGCACTTTTAGATATTATTGCAGGTAAATCAGAGCCGTCGGCTCTATTACCCATGCAAATGCCTGCCAGTATGTCGGTTGTAGAAAAACAAGCCGAAGATTTACCTTATGATATGGAATGTCATAAAGATTCGGAAGGAAATATCTATGATTTTGGTTTTGGAATGAATTGGAAAGGAGTGATTAAGGATGGTCGTGGAGCGAAATATAAGAAGTAAATTATTAACTGATGTTACGCAAGGTCATAGTCATGTAGTTATTTGATAGTGATTACACTTTGGAGTGCATTAAAAAGTGTGGGGCAATCTAAATCATACTATTAGATTAGGTATTCGGTTGCAACTCCCTTATTGGGCCTAAAATTACATAGCGTAGCATAACTCTCTAAAAATCAACATCTTACATTTTCAATTTTTGAGATTTCATAAAATATAACTT
>NZ_JAYWCU010000245.1:0-57394 GCF_043780375.1 Emticicia sp.
TACCCCACTCTGTCTTTTTTTGCTAAAAATTAAAATAATACAATTTGAGTCAAGTTATCTTAAAATAATTATACTTTAAACCCGTAATTCGCATAAGTTATTAAAGCTGATAATACTCTACTAAATCAGTGTGCGTAACTAAAGTTATTAATAAAAAAAGCCTGATATTTCAATATTGAAATATCAGGCAATGTTGGTTTTGAATGTTATGTTTTATTAAAACCTCAAAGTCTTAGGCAAATATTTAGCTACCAAATCCTCATAATAAGGTCTTAAAGCCTTGGCATCTGGCTGCACAGGCACTTTTGAATACAAATCATAAGGATTAAATTTATCTACCCATTTGAACATTTCGTAGTCGTGAGCTGTCATCAAATGACCGTAGGCATCTTCACGGTGCTGTGGGTAAAATGAGTGGTAACGAATCATATAAAGAGCTGGCTCTGGCAAATAATTTTTCATCATTTGGTACAGATATTCGTCATGTCCCCACGATAATTTTACATTTTCAAGTCCACAATTGGGCTCATAAATACCATATTTTGTATTATATCTTTCGTCTTTTGAGTCAGGATTTGCTTCAAAAAATTCAGGATAAACAATTTTGTCGGAATGTTGGCACCCAACGGCAAAAGTATCGCCTACAACCGCCCATTGTGGCTCACCGAACAAACACAAAACCTTGCCTAAATCGTGCATAAAACCTGTCAAAACAAACCAGTCTGGATGACCGTCAGCTCTAATGGCTTCCGAGGTTTGTAGCAAATGCTGAAACTGGTCAAGATTTGTATCAGGGTCCGAATCATCAACCAAAGTATTCAAGAAATCAATGGCATCCCAAATTGACATTTCACGTTTATCGAATTTCAAGAATTCTTTTTCTTTCTGAACCACAAAATCATAAGTCTGATAAGTATGATTTAAACGATAAAATTCCCGCACAGTATTTACTCGCTCCGAGTCTTCATAATTACGGTATTCTTGCTTAGTTTTTTCTACGTTTTTAGGCTCTGGATACCTTACGAGTAGGTCGTCTTCCCATTCTTCAATGCTTGCTAAAGGCGAAATTTCTTTTTCAGTGAATTCCATTGTATGTCTTTTTTTGAATTATTGAACGTTTTTTCTTGAAAACTATCAAATACTATGCAATAAAGTAATAAAATCTATAACATTTTACATAAAATTTACGCAAACGTTTGAAATCGTTTCAAAAAAGTAGAGACGTTGCAATGCAACGTCTCTACGACCGTCTCTGCAACGTCTCTACGACAGATTTGTGAATTAAATCAATATCCTTGATTCTGTTTTAGATAGCCAGGAAGGTTTGATGAGCCGTCGATGGCTGTTTGAGGAATTGGGAATATTCTTTTCAACTTATCAGTATTGGTTTTTTCAGTCCAAGTGCCTTCATATTTCCCAAAACGTATCATATCGCTACGTCTAAGCATTTCCCAGTAGAACTCAAAACCACGCTCTTTGAACAAAATATCCAATGACATGGCTGTCAATGCTGGAGGAGGCGAAGTTCTTGCCGCTCTTACAAAGTTTACGTCTGCCAAAGCACCAGCGGCATCGTTACTTTTACGTAATTTTGCTTCAGCACGCATCATGTAAACATCTGCCAAACGAATAATGACAATGTCGGCATCACCAAAGTTTCTACCACTAACAGATTTCTTGCTGAACTCATATTTCTCAACTCTGAAACCTGAGCTATAATCACTTCCTGCGGTGGTAAAATCAACTTTTTCAGTGAAAACAACAGGTACAGTTGGTCTGTTACGGGTATCATTGAAGAGTTTGCCAACTTTAAAGTTTTTACCATCAGGGCATTTCAAGAAAACGCCATTTTTTCT
The DNA here is from genome assembly GCF_043780375.1 of Emticicia sp. Lineage (GTDB taxonomy): Bacteria > Bacteroidota > Bacteroidia > Cytophagales > Spirosomataceae > Emticicia. The sequence continues at coordinate 1,857 of NZ_JAYWCU010000245.1, forward strand.
AATTAAACCATACTGCTGACCTCTCAAAATACCTCTGTTGATATTAAAATTGACATCAGATACGCACGAATCGGCTGGGTTTGTGTAAATCGACAAATTTTGCTTATGAAATCTTGGGTCGGCTACTGCAGGGTCTTTTGGTGCATATTGGTCAACCCATGTACGATAAAAATCAGATGTAATGGCAGGACCATCAGTACCGTTGGCATTTGGGTAAGCAGGAAGCGGGAATTGGTCGCCCGATAACGAGAAATACGCCATACGGTTATGTCCATTCAACTCAGCTCTTTGGTCAATTGCAAAAATCAACTCTTGGTTTGTATGATTGTCTGAACCAAAAATTGAGAAATAATCTGGCGATAATTTAAACTGACCAGAGCTAATTATTTTGTCGCAATATTCGGTTACTTTGTCCATTTCTTCTGGTTTGAAGGTAGGAACTCCATAAATATCGCGATAAACAGCGGCATTCATGTACAAACGAGCTAATAATCCCCAAGCAGCACTTTTAGACAAACGACCAGGTCCTACAGAAACATCTAAATCTGGCTCAACGGCAAGAAGCTCGTTTTTGATATATTGAAAAGCCTCTTCTCCACGGATAATTTTTGATGTTTCGCCGATGTTTTCTTTCACAAATACCAAACCGAAAAGGTCGAGTGTAAGCATCGAATAATAAGCACGCATGCCTCGTGCCTCAGCCAAATAAACCTTTGCACTTGGGTCATTGAGCGTAGGAAGCGTATTGATTGCCGTAATAGCTCTCGATATTCCTTGCAAGATTAGATTCCAAGTATTTCTAATATTCGGGTCAGTGCTTTGGTAAGTGTGCTGGTGCATAGCAAGATAAATACCATTATCGCCCCAGTCGGTGCCGCCACGGTAAGGTAAAATTGCCTCATCAGTCGAGATTTCTTGAATAGCAAAATAGTTGGTATGCAAGAAAATATCAGGAAGACGAGCGTACACAGGAGCAATAATTCCGTCGGCAGCTTGTTTGTCGGTCAGTTTAGCGGCCGATAGTGTTTCGTCCAGAATTTCTTCTTTCAAGTCGGTGCAACTCTCCAATACGGCGAAGCTGCACACTAATAATAACGAATATATTTTCTTTTTCATTTGAGTATTTTTTATGATTTTAGCTATTTTTGATTAGTTTTTAAAGATTTTTATTCCAAAACCTAAATCCTAATACCTAAAAATTTTAGAACGAAACATTTAGACCAAATACAACAGATTTTGCTTTTGGATAACTTAAATAATCAATACCATACGACGAAACACCGTTGATGGTACGGTCGGTATTTACTTCTGGGTCATAGCCATTGTATTTCGTAATGACGAAAAGGTTTTGACCTGTAACCGATAATCGTAACGTTGGAATATATTTGTCGATACCTAAAGCTCTTGTATTGAAATTATAACCCAATGCCAAGTTATTGAGTCTCAAAAATGCACCATCTTTCAAGAATCTTGTCGAAACGGGAGCTGCATTATTGGTTGATTCATTGGCAAACTGTACTGCCTCTGGCGTTGTATTAATTCCTTTCGATAATCTCAATTTATAGAAATTTGAGTTGGCGGTATTATCATAAATTTTATTCCCTCTTACGCCGTTAAAATTAACTATTAAATCGAAACCTTTGTAATTTACGTTTCCAAAGAAATTGTATTGCATTGTTGGTAAAGCACTTCCTGCTGCGATTCTGTCTTTATCGGTTACAAGTCCATCGCCATCAGTATCTCTATAAGTACTTAGACCTTTGTCGTCAAATCCTGTAAAATCTTTCAAGAAAAATGTGCCGATTGGTTCACCATTAAGATAACCATTGATGGTTGCCGAAGTCAAACCCGAACCCGAAGCACTTCCCGAAGGAATAACCGAATAAGGTGAGTTATTTACTACGTTTTTGATGAAAGTAATGTTTCCACCGATGCCATAATTAAACCCAATTTTTGTTTTTTGACGATAAGCTAATTCAATCTCTAAACCTTTATTCGTAATAGTCATGTCGTGCACATTTGTCCAGAATGTACCTGCTGGTTGAACAGGGTCAGATGGAATTACTTCTAATAAAATATCATTTGAAATTTTATTGAAATAATCAACCGAACCTGACAAAGCACCATTCAAGAAACCAAAATCAAGACCGATATTGGTTTGAGATGAAACTTCCCATTGAATGTCTGGGTTTGCCAAACGAGTATAAGTAGTTCCTGCAGGAAAAACGTTGGTTGAGTTGAGAGGGTAACTCGTACCGGCTGAAACCTGAGAAGTAAACAATGCCTGCGTAATTTTTGAAGGAATTTCCTGATTACCTGTTTGTCCCCAACCAGCTCTTATTTTCAAGTTGCTAACAGGTGATGATTTCATAAATTCTTCTTCCGAAATTCTCCAACCCGCTGCAAACGATGGAAAAACGCCATATTTATTGTTCGCACCAAATTTCGATGAACCATCGGCACGAACTGTTGCTGTAAATAAATATTTGTTTTTAAATTGGTAGTTTACTCTTGAAAAAAACGATTGAAGTTCGTTTTTGAGAGCATACCCCGATGGCCTATTATTTGCCAAAGTCAATTCTTGCCCTAAACCAGGATTATAAAGTGGCTCGATATCTGAAATTGGGAATTTATTGATACTTGATGAACGCCCTTGAAGGAAAAACTTTTGATATGAATGTCCTGCCAGTGCTGTAAGACTATGGTCTTTCCAATCGTGCGAATACGTAAGATAGTTTTCGATAAGACTATTGCTATTATTTGCATAAATTGTTTCGAGACGACCATCTTGTAAAGGAACTGCATTTGGCAATGATTCTAAATCACGAACTGAATTAGAATTGTCGATGCCGTAATTCAAACGGTAAGTTAAATCTTTAGTGATTTTGAGTGATGGAGAAATGTTTCCTATCAAGCGATTAGTACTGGTAATGTCTCTTTCTAACTTCAAGCTAACCAAAGGATTAACCAAGTTTGGATATACTGCCGGATTTCCATTGGCATCATACGCAGGATAAGTTGGGTTGGTTGAAATTGCATTTCCGAGCATTCCACCAATCGGTGGACGAGTGTTTTTAGTAAATGATGCATTTAAGTTTACATCTACGCTTAGGCGATCTTCCCAGAATTTTTGACTTACGTTAATTCTACCAGTATAACGATTCAAATCATTGTTTTTCAAGATTCCTTCTTGCTTTTGAGAGCCAAATGAGGCATAATAAGTCAATTTTCCTGCACCACCACCCAAAGTCAAATTATGATTTTGCGTATATGCCGTACGAGTAATTTCTTTTTGCCAATCGGTATTGCCTTTTAAATCTTCTAAAACACCGCCTACACTCGGTACCGCTTTGCGATATTCGTCGGCAGAATAAACTGGCAATGCACGAGCGATTTCAGAAATACCCACACTTGCCGAATAGTTTAATGAAGAAGCACCTACTTTACCTTTTTTGGTTGTAATCAAGATAACGCCATTTGCTCCACGAGAACCATAAATGGCAGTTGCCGAAGCATCTTTCAGTACATCAATTGATTCAATATCTTGAGGATTCAAGAAAGTCAATGGATTCATCGCTCCACCAGTTCCCGAATTATCTAAAGCCAAACCGTCAACCACAAAAAGAGGAGTACTGCCAGTACGAACACCGCCCGGACCACGAATCGTAATTCCTTGTGCCGAACCTGGCTCTCCACTCGCCGAAGTAACATTCACACCAGCAACTTTACCTTGCAATAATTGCTCAGGTGAATTGATGATACCTTTGTTGAACTCTTCACTTCTAACCGATTTTACAGCACCAGTTATGTCGGTTTTTTTTGCTGTACCGTAGCCCACTACCACCACCTCGCTCAAAGTTTTGCTATCTGAGCTTAATCGAATATTTAGTTGAGTTTGACTACCCACAACCACTTCTTGAGCTGTGTAACCAACATAACTAAAAACCAAAACCGACTTACTATCAATAACAGCAATTGAAAAATCGCCATTAACGTCAGTAACCGCACCTTTTGTGCTACCTTTTACGCTAACACTCACACCTGGAAGTCCGTCGCCAGATTCTGCATCAGCTACTTTACCTTTGACTGAAATATCAGCAGGGTTGATGTTGCCTTTTGCAAAGCCTATATCTACACACAGGAGCGTGAAGAATAACTGAAGTACAGCAATTCCCATGATTTTGGAGAATAATCTGTTTTTTTGTAGTTTTTGATTCATTTTTGTTGACTGTTTTTGATATCTTTTTGAGGAATTTGAGGAAGTACATATTTAAATGAATTATTGAAATTTATTTAAAATGTTGAAAAGTAATCGGACTTTGGGTTGGTTTTTTAGCCTGTCATTTATTAGGTTTTATTTTAATTATATATTTGGTAAGGAATGAACTCAATTTTAAAAGCCACAAAAGTACGATTTCAGCATTACCACAATATTACCAAAATGTTACCTTTATTTAGCTTACCTTGAATGTTTGAAGAGTGATTAATTTATATTTGGTGTTTTTAATATTTTATTACTTTAGACTGCATTATACTAATAAATAATTAAATTATTTTAATATTGAATTACGCAAACGTTTGTAATCGTTACGCAAACGTTTGCAATTGATACCTCTAATAAATGCGTGTCGCCTAATAAAATCAAGTATTCACGCATTTTTTGGAATAAACAAAATTTACTTTTTTTTCTTTTGGCAAAAGTTCTCAATAAATATTTGAACAGCCAATTTCGTCTTTATTAAATTTTTTTAAAATAAAACGAGTAAATAATTTATTAAAATTATTTTTTGCATTAACTTCATCACTTCAAACTATTCAAGCCCTATAACACATCAATAAACATGGAATCTTCTCGACGGAAATTTATTAAAAATGTCGGAGCTGCTTCGGCTTTATTAACAACCGATAGTTTTGCCAAACCTTTCAATATCATCAAAAGTCTAAGTATAAGTCCCAACGACAAGATACGAATTGCGACCATAGGTATGGGTATTCAGGGGAATTCTGATACAAAATCTGCTTTAAAAACGGCTGGTGTTGAGTTTGTCGCAGCAGCAGATTTATATGATGGTCGCTTAACACGAGTAAAAGAAAACTATGGAAAAGACATTTTTACTACACGTGACTACCGTGAGATTTTGGCCCGCAAAGATATTGATGCAGTATTAGTGGTTACACCCGACCATTGGCACGATAAAATTACGAAAGATGCTTTAGAAGCAGGAAAATCGGTCTATTGCGAAAAACCAATGGTACAAAAAATAGACCGAGGCAGAAGCGTAATTGATGCTTGGAAGAAATCAGGAAAAACAATGCAAGTCGGTAGCCAACGAATCAGCGGGTCGGTTTTTGAAGAAGCCAAACGCATGATTCAAGCAGGTGATGTAGGAGAAATCAACTTTATAGAGTCAAATAATGACCGTTTTAACGCAATCGGGGCTTGGAATTATACGATTCCCACCGACGCTTCTACACAGACAGTCGATTGGGATACTTTTTTGGGAACTGCTCCTAAAATGCCATTTGATGCGACAAGATTTTTTCGTTGGAGAAACTACAAAGATTACGGAACGGGCGTAGGTGGCGATTTATTCGTGCATCTCATTACGGGTGTACATTATATTACAGGCTCGTATGGGCCAACTCGTATTTTGTCTTCGGGTGAACTAAGCTACTGGAAAGATGGTCGTGATGTGCCAGATGTATTGGTTTCGATTTTGGATTATCCAAAAACCGAGCAACATTCACAATTTCAAATGGTATTGCGTGTGAATTTTGGCAATGCTGGTGCAATCAAAAACAATACTCGAATTATCGGAACAGAAGGACAAATTGATCTAATGGATAATGCTTTGGTTTTGAGCAAAAAGAAATTACCAAAAGCCCCAGGCATTGGCGGATATGATAGTTTATCTACATTTTCGGAGGAAGAACAAAAGAAATCAAAAGCAGCGTATGACGCAAAATATTTGGACAATGACCGAAAATCTGAACCTGTAAAAGAAGTTAGATTTGATGCTCCGAAAGGCGAAGATGTTCACGCAAACCATTTTGCCAATTTCTTTGAAAATGTCAAAAAAGGAAGTCAAGGAACAATCGAAGATCCAGTTTTTGGTTTTCGTGCAGCTGCTCCTGTTTTGGCTTGTAATGATAGCTATTTCGAGCAAAAAATTATTCATTGGGATCCAATTGCAATGAAATTAAAGAAAAAATAAAAAAGTATCCTAATCAAGAACTAAAATCAAATACTATGCAATCTTCCCGTAGGAAATTTATTCAAAATGTTGGTGCGGCCTCGGTTTTGTTAGCAACCGAAAGTTTTGCCAAACCTTTTAATATTATCAAAGACCTAAAAAAAATTAGTCCAAATGACAAAATTCGTTTTGCTACGATTGGTTTAGGAATTCAAGGAAATTCGGATACAAAAGCAGCTCTCCGAAATTTAGATGTTGAGTTTGTAGCGGCAGCCGATTTGTACGATGGACGCTTAGTTCACGGCAAAGAAACTTTCAATAAAGACCTTTTTACGACACGAGATTACCGTGAAATATTAGACAGAAAAGACATTGATGCCGTAATCGTTGCTACGCCCGACCATTGGCACGATAGAATTAGCATTGCCGCTATGAATGCAGGTAAACACGTTTACTGCGAAAAACCAATGGTACAGCACATTGATGAAGGTCGTGCTGTGATTGAAACTTGGCGAAAAACAGGTAAAACTATGCAAGTTGGAAGTCAGCCAAGTAGCGGTGCTGCTTATGCCGAAGCCCAAAGGTTGATGAAATTGGGCGAAATCGGTGATTTGAATTTTATCGAAGCAACTTACGACCGTTATAATGCTTTGGGTGCATGGACATATTCAATTCCGCCCGATGCGTCAGCACAAACAATTGACTGGGATAGGTTTTTGGGTGATGCTCCACGTCGACCTTTTGATGCTACTCGCTTTTTCCGTTGGAGAAACTACCGTGACTATGGCACGGGCGTAGCCGGCGATTTATTTGTACACTTAATTACTGGTATGCACTTTGCTACTGGGGCAATCGGGCCAGAGCGTATCTTTTCTTCGGGCGAATTAAGCTACTGGAAAGATGGTCGTGACGTGCCTGACGTAATGGTAACGGTGTTGGATTATCCTGAAACTGAAAAACACACGAAGTTTCAAGCGGTATTAAGAGTAAATTTTGCGAATGCGGGAGCAATTAAAAACGTCACTCGTATTGTAGGTACAGAGGGCGAAATTTTGTGGAGTGCGGCAGGTTTAACGCTTACCAAAAGAAAATTGCCAAAAGCCCCAGGTTATGGTTCAGGTGAGAGTTTTGCGACATTCTCGGATGCCATGCAGCAAGAATTTAAGAAAGAATACGATGCAAAATATGCAGAGGCTGACCGAACTGCCCCTGCCGTGCAAGAAATAAAATACGAAACACCAAAAGATGATGATGCTCACGCCAAGCATTTCAAAAATTTCTTTGATAATCTCAGAAAAGGTAGCCAGGAAACTTGCCAAGACCCAGTTTTTGGCTTCCGTGCGGCGGCTCCTGCTTTGGCTAGTAATCTTAGTTATTTCGATAAAAAAATCATCCATTGGGATCCAATTGAGATGAAAATGAAGAAGAAATAAAAGTACTAATCTCGCACTGAAAAATATTCGCCACGAAGTAAAGCTTGGTGAAACTCTGTGGTTCAACGCCAATACCTTTCTTTGCATGAACTATTTTTAGTTTCTTTGCAGAAATTTTCCAACAAATAAATAATATAATGATTAAAAAGACTTTAGTTCTGATTTTATTGCTTTCGTTTTCATCACAAACATTCGCTTGGGGACCAACGGGGCATCGGATAGTGGGGCATATTGCTGATTCTTATCTTTCGTGCAAAGCTAAAAGGAATATCCGTAAAATTTTGGGCAATGAATCAATCGCAATTTCCAGCAATTGGGCAGATTTCATTAAGTCAGATACTTCGTTCAAATACTTAGATTCTTGGCATTATATCAATATCAAATCTGGTTTTAATAATGCCGCTTTTACCGAATATTTACAGAAAGACACAGGAACAGATGCCTACACAAAACTCGTTTTTTTGATTAGTGAATTGAAAAATAAGCAAAATTCGCTTGAAAAGAAACAATTCTACCTCAGATTACTCATTCACATTGCGGGCGATATTCATCAACCCATGCACGTGAGTCGTGCCGAAGATTTGGGCGGAAATCGAATCAGAGCTTTTTGGTTTAGCGATGCCACAAATTTGCATGCTTTGTGGGATAGTAAATTGATTGATTTTCAGCAACTGAGTTATACTGAATATTCGGCAAATATCAATTATGTAACAAAAAAGCAAAGACGTGAGTGGCAACAACAACCCATGACCGAGTGGTTTTTTGAGTCGTATCAATTGGCCGATAAACTTTATGCTGGCATCAAACAGCCAGAGCCAAGATTGAGCTATCGCTATAACTTTGATAATGTAGAAATGCTCAACCAACAACTCCTAAAAGGTGGCGTAAGGTTGGCAGGCTTGCTGAATGAGATTTTTAGGTAAGCACTTTTGATAATTTAACTTTTACCTCATACGCAGGTAAAAGTTAAATTATCAATTTATCAATATTTAGCCCTACAATTCTCATTGCTTCGTATTCTATTTCAACAATATATTCGGTTTCGTCTTGACTGAAATATTCATTGTCCCATTCATTGAAATAAAGTTGTACTTGGGTTTGTAAGTTACTCACATTGGCGACAAGTTGGCGTATCAAAAAATCAGTAAATCGCTCAACTTCTTTGTGCATCCGCTCCACCGTCGAACTTGACGAAGGGACGAGTTCACGGTCTTCCCAATCATCCAAAATAAATCTTTCTTTGAGTTTGTATGCTTCTAATTGTTCAATTTTCTCTTGATTCAACATTTTCTAATTTTAATAATTTACTCAAAATTAGTCAAAAATTGGTAATTTTGGCTCATTAAAATTGAACCCATCTATGAGATTATATTTTACAACAATATTATTTTGCCTAATTTTACTCACCGCTCAATCTCAAAATCCTAAAAGAGAATTTCGAGGAGCTTGGATTGCTACCGTCGGAAATATAGATTATCCATCAAACAAAACCCTCACCACTGCTCAACAGCAAGCAGAATTTATCAAATTGCTCGACCAACACCAACAAGCAGGCATCAATGCTGTAATGGTGCAAATTCGTACCAATGGCGATGCTTTTTACCCTTCAGAACTTGCTCCTTGGGCAGAATGGCTCACTGGCAGACAAGGAAAAGCCCCCGAGCCATATTACGACCCAATGGCTTTTATGCTTGCCGAATGTCGAAAACGAGGCATTGAGTTTCATGCTTGGTTCAATCCTTATCGTGCAGTTTCTAACGTAAATACTTCTTTTTTAGATGCTAAACATGTGGCTTTGAAGCATCCAGAATGGCTTTTGCCTTACGGAAATTTGCGAGTTCTTGACCCTGGAAATCCAGAAGTTATCAAACACGTAACGCAAGTAGTTATGGAAGTTGCTAATAAATATGACATTGATGGCGTGCATTTCGACGATTACTTTTATCCTTATCCAACCACTGGTTTGACGCTCAACGATTCGACAACTTATGCCAAAAATTCAAGAGGAATTTTGAAAAAAACTGACTGGCGAAGAGATAATGTAAACATTTTGGTAAAAACAATTTCGGATACTTTGAAATCGGTAAAACCTTGGGTGAAATTTGGTATTTCTCCATTCGGAATTTGGCAAAACAAGTCATCGGCACAACCTTTGGGTTCGGCTACTGGGGGTTTAGAAAGTTATAATGACATTTACTGTGATTCAAGAGCATGGCTGCAAAATGGTTGGGTGGACTATATCGCTCCCCAAATTTATTGGAACATCGGTCTTGCTGTTGCCGACTTTGCCATCTTAGTTCCGTGGTGGGCAAATAATGCTTTCGACCGTCATTTGTATATTGGTCATGCGGCCTATCGCATCAATGCAAGTGATAATACGACTTGGCAAAATCCTACTCAAATGCCCAATCAAATTCGCTTGAGCCGCAGTAATGCGAAAGTGCGAGGGAGTATTTTTTACAATACTAATACGCTAAATAAAAACCTTCTTGGTTTTCGAGATTCGTTGATTACTAAATTTTATAAAACGCCATCACTTATGCCTACGATGGCTTGGAAAGATGCGGTTGCTCCGAATGCCCCACAAAATTTGACTGTAAATTTGACCAATATGGGCTTACAACTCAAATGGAATAAGCCTTCGGCTGGTACAACAGAATTAGAAAAAATAAGAGGATATGTAGTCTATCGTTTTGCTAATAACGAAGCCGTGGATATTAACAAAACGGAGGCAATTCGGAGTATTATCACAAAAGATACCACTGCTTTTTTTGATGCTGAAACTTCTCCACAAGCACTGCGATATTCCTATGTTATTACAGCAATCGACCGACTGCACAACGAAAGTATTCCTTCAAATACTTCAAGTATTGTGGTTATTACGGGCATTGAAGAAGAAAATTTACAAACTAAACTCTCACAAAACTTTCCCAATCCTTTTTCGGATTTTACTAAAATTAATTATCGTTTAGCTAAAGCAGGAAAAGTTTCGCTCAAAATAAGAGATTTCATTGGCAGAGAACGAATTACGTTGTTGGATGAATGGAAACCAGCTGGAAATCATAGCATCGAATTCAATAATCAGATGCTCAATACTGGTATTTATCTCTATGTTTTAGAAACAGAAGAAGGTATTTTTAGTAAAAAAATGGTAGTGATTCGCTAATTATTTTTTGTTAATAAACCAAGCCCAAAAGATTAATACGAACTGAATTGGTAGACGAATCAATGCCATTTGATGACTTCCGATGGAAGGGTTATCTTTGAAAACATCAATGATGTGTAGCGGCAAAAAAACCAACATTATTATCAATATTCCGAGTGTTGCCATTGAGCGGAAGCGTGAAGTAAAAACACCAACGCCAAAAATAATTTCTCCAAAACCAGCTAAATAATTGACAAGCACATTTGGCAAAAAATCAGGAATAAAAGGAGCATACATTTCAGGATTTATGAAGTGATTTATTCCAGCGATAATCATAATTACTCCGAATAGAAATGTTAAGATTAATTTTAAGTTTTTCATATCTTTTGTATTAAGGTCTGTAAATGTATTGAAATTTATGATGAAGTTCACAAAAAGAGCGAATCTACCAACGGCAGATTCGCTCTTTTTATAACTATGTCACGTCTTAAATTATAAATTCATTTTCTTCAACTCCGACACAGCAAAATCTGCCGCACGGGCTGTTAGAGCCATATAAGTCAATGAAGGATTTACGCACGACGAAGAAGTCATGGCAGCACCATCGGTTACAAATACATTGCTTGCTCCCCAAACTTGGTTATTTGCATTCAAAACTGATGTTTTCGCATCACGACCCATGCGAGCCGTTCCCATTTCGTGAATGCCAATACCAGGATTTGGAGTTGGATTATTATAAGGATTGATGTTTTTGAAACCTGCAGCCTCCAACATTTCAGCTGCTTCGTTCATCATTGCCACACGCATTTTCAACGCATTTTCGCCCCAAGCTGCATCAAACTCAACTACGGGCAAGCCCCATTTGTCTTTATTGTCAGACAATATAAATCGATTATTTGAATCAGGAACAGTTTCACCAAAACCCCCAAGACCCATTGACCAAGGGCCAACTTGCGTCATTGATTCTTTGAAATCTGCACCAAAACCATCAATCGAGCCGCCACGTCCCCAAGTTGAGCGACTTGCTCCACCTTGATAACCAAATCCACGCACAAAATCACGTTTTTTGTCGCTTCCCCAGTTCGTAAAGCGAGGAATATAAAGACCGTTGGCACGACGACCATAATAATACATATCTTCCATGCCATCGAAAGTTCCTGAAGCACCTACAGATAAATGGTGATCCATGATATTTCTGCCCAATTGGTCAGATTCATTTCCTAAGCCATTAGGATGAGTCGTAGATTTTGACTGCATCATAATCCAAGATGAATTAATAGAAGAAGCATTTAAGAAGATTATTTTTGAAAAATATTCATATTCTTCTTTTGTATTTTGGTCAATGGCTTTTACACCAACTGCTTTTCCTTTTTCGTCATCAAATATTACTTGGTGAACAATTTTATCGGTTGTCAAAGTCAAATTTCCAGTATTATTTGCTGCAGGTAAAGTGCCAGATTGCGTACTAAAATAGGCTCCATAAGGGCAACCACGCATACAAGCGTTACGATATTGACAAGATGAACGACCTAAATCAGTTTGAATTTTGGTTGGAGCTGTCAAGTGAGCCGTACGACCAATAGTTACGGCACGACCACCAAATTTTTTATTGATTTTTGATTTGAAATCTTTCTCCACACAGTTCATTTCCATGCCAGGTTGAAAATTACCATCGGGCAATACATCTAAACCTTCTTTTGTACCACTTACACCAATAAAACTTTCTACATGACTATACCAAGGAGCTAAATCACTATAACGGATTGGCCAGTCAACGCCGTGTCCATCTTCAAGATTTGCCGTAAAATCTTTTTCGTTCAAGCGATAACTTTGGCGACCCCACATCAATGAGCGTCCGCCCAAGTGATATCCACGAATCCAGTCGAAACCACGTTTTTCTAAATACGGATTTTGCTTATCGTTTTCAAACATATTGCGGTGTTCTTCTCTGCCAGTATAACCTGTGCGAACACTTGCCCAATATTCTTCTTTTGCCATGTTGTCCATGTTGCCACGGTGCGGAAAATCCCAAGGGTTTTTCATCGCAGTATCATACCCTTCTACGTGCTTAATTTCTCTTCCTCGCTCAATCATTAACACTTTTAAGCCTTTCTCACATAACTCTTTAGCAGCCCAGCCGCCTGATATTCCTGAACCTACAACGATAGCATCGTAAGTCATTTTTTCTTTTTCTTTACCTTGAATATTCATCAGATTGAATAGTGTTTTTTGTCTAAGATTTATTAAATTATAGGTGTAAATAATAAAGAATCTGTTATTCACTCATCCTATCATTCATTCACTCACTCATTAATTCAGTGCCCATGCTTTTTGCCCTGGAGTCATTTTTACACAACCTTCATATTTGCCTGGCACTGCCATATAAGCCAATGATTGGGTAGCACCTACTTCCGAAGTAAAATAACCGAGAAGCGTGAGTTCTTTCATTAATTTAAAGAATGGTGTTGGCGGAGCTTCTGTTTTTCCTTTAGTTTCTTTGGTCAAACCCGTTTCAGCATCTACTATTTTCTTAGCAGTTTCATTTTTCTTTGCTTCTTCATTCGACATAGTTTCAAAGGTTTTCAACAAAGCAGTTTGTTGAGCAGGCGTACTTTCTAAGAAACTTTTTCCTCCATTTACCTTTTTCGAGCTTCCATCAAGTTCATCAAGACCTTTCAAAAAATGCTCTTGCTGAGTAGTTGTATAGCAGTCTTTAAGCATCTTTTCAATAAATGGGCCTACGCCTGCATCTTTAGCTCCTGGAGTTGAGGTTTTAGGAATAATAATTTCGGCAATTTCAGAAACCAAATTTTTATACTCGGTCGAAAAACCAAAAGAAGTAGCTGCTTCGGTAGCAGTAGTAGACTTGCAGCCTTCAAGCATTGCAATCAGTGTTGGGGCAGACAAAGCACCTCCCATCAGGAAGGCAACTCTTTGCACGGCATCTCTTCTATTCAAGGTTAAATATACTTTAATGGGTGGTCAAATAAATTAAATGGTGAATTTACGAAAGAATCATTTGTCTATGCAAGTTAAAACCAATGAAAATTCTATGAACAGCTATAAATTGGCAAAATTTTTGTAATAAGTTTTCATAGAAATTTAATTTTATTTACGGTAAAATCCCTTTTTTTTAATATTTTCCCATTTTAAGCCTGACGACAAAAAACCGAAATAATGTTCTAAAAATTGGACTTCATAAACATATTATTGTGTTAAGTGCCTTTTTTTGAGAAATATTTTTATTTCTTTTGGTTGCATTAAATTTTTATTCCTAAAAAAAGTTATACATTTGTGCCATAAGATAGAAATCTAAAAATATAAAATATTGCTTGTCTGAAAGTGCCTCAATCAGACGATTATTCACAACAAAAAAATTTCCCTTTAGAGGCTGGGGGTTTTAATTTATGAAAATAGCAGTAGTAGGAACAGGATATGTAGGACTCGTAACGGGTACGTGTTTTGCCGAAACAGGCAACCAAGTTATGTGTGTTGATATTGACGAACGTAAAATTGAAAAACTTCGCAAAGGAAAACTCACTATTTATGAACCAGGCTTAGACGTAATTTTCGACCGAAATACCAAAGAAGGTCGCTTGAAATTTACCACCAATCTTGCCGAAGGCATTAAAGATGCACAAGTGATATTTTTGGCATTGCCAACACCTCCAGGTGAGGATGGATCGGCCGATTTGAAATACATATTAGGCGTTGCCAGCGACTTAGGACCATTATTAGAAAATTACGTAGTAATTATTGATAAAAGCACAGTGCCAGTAGGTACTGCTCAAAAAGTACATGAGCGTGTAGCAAAAAATGCAAAAGTTGATTTTGATGTTGTGTCAAATCCAGAGTTTTTGCGTGAAGGAGTTGCCGTAGAAGACTTTATGAAGCCTGACCGTGTGGTTATTGGAACGAAGTCGGAGAAAGCAAAAAAAGTAATGGAAAAATTGTATGCTCCGCTGGTGCGTCAAGGAAATCCAATTATTTTCATGGACGAGCGTTCGGCAGAAATGACAAAATATGCTGCAAACGCATTTTTAGCAATGAAAATTACTTTTATGAATGAAATTGCCAATCTTTGCGAAAAAGCAGGAGCAGATGTTGATTCAATTCGTAGAGGAATTGGTACAGATAGCCGTATTGGCAAGCGTTTCTTATTTGCAGGAATTGGGTACGGTGGCAGTTGTTTTCCAAAGGATGTGCAGGCTTTAGAAAAAACCGCTACTGAATTTGATTATGATTTCAAGATATTGAAGTCAGTAATGAAAGTAAATGAAAAGCAAAAAACCAAAATGATGCCACATTTGAAAGCTCATTTTGACGGTGATTTGAAAGGAAAAACAATTGCTATATGGGGATTGGCATTTAAACCATATACTGATGATATTCGTGAAGCACCAGCTTTGTACAACATCAAAGAACTCAGAAAAGCAGGGGCAAAAGTGATTGTTTATGACCCAGAAGCAATGGACAATATTCGTGAAGTAGTTGGCAAAAAAGTAAAATATGCCAAAACACCTTATGAAGCTCTCGAAGGAGCAGATGCCTTGATGATTATGACCGAATGGCCAGAATTCCGCACGCCAGATTTTGAAAAAATGGAAACAGCTTTGAAAAATAAAGTTATCTTTGACGGCAGAAATCTTTATGAATTAAAAGATATGCAAGAGTTGGGTTATACGTATTTCTCTGTCGGCAGACAATCTATAAAGTAATAAAACTGAATATTTGAATATTTTTATTCACTCATTCTACAATTCAATCATTCACTCATTAGTTTTATGAAAAGAGTATTAATAACGGGCGGTGCGGGTTTTTTAGGTTCGCATCTTTGCGATAGATTTATCAAGGAAGGTCATTACGTAATTGCGATGGATAACCTTATCACGGGAGATTTACGCAATATTGAGCATTTGTTCAAACATCCAAATTTTGAGTTTTATCACCACGATGTGAGTAAATTTATTCACGTTCCTGGCGAATTAGACTATATTTTGCACTTTGCGTCACCAGCAAGTCCGATTGATTATTTGAAAATTCCGATTCAAACCCTCAAAGTTGGTTCACTCGGAATTCATAACTGTCTCGGTTTGGCTCGTGTAAAGAAAGCAAGAGTAATCATTGCTTCAACATCGGAAGTTTATGGCGACCCCTTGGTTCACCCACAAACAGAAGAGTATTGGGGACACGTAAATCCAGTTGGTCCACGTGGCGTTTATGACGAAGCTAAGCGTTTTCAAGAAGCCATGACAATGGCTTACCATACTTACCATGGCTTAGAGACTCGTATCGTGCGTATTTTTAATACTTATGGGCCTCGTATGAGACTCAATGACGGACGTGTTCTGCCTGCATTTATTGGTCAAGCATTACGTGGCGAAGATTTAACGATTTTTGGAGATGGTACACAAACCCGTTCATTCTGTTATGTTGATGATTTGGTAGAGGGTATTTACCGTTTACTTTTGTCGGATTATGCTCAGCCTGTTAATATTGGAAATCCATCAGAGATTACGATGAATGAATTTGCTGAAGAAATCATTAAATTAACAGGTACTAATCAAAAAATTGTTCACAGACCATTACCAAAAGATGATCCGAAGCAACGTCAGCCAGATATTACAAAAGCAAGAGCAATATTAGGTTGGGAGCCAAAAGTAGATAGAGCCGAAGGTTTGAAAATAACTTATGAATACTTTAAGAGTTTACCGAGAGAAAGGCTTTTCGATGAAGTAGCTCACAGAGAGTTTGATAAAAAGTAAAAATTTAAAGAATTTAGTCATGCCACGTTTTAAATCGTGGCATGACTTTTTTTATTGATATCTCTCAATGATTTATCACTTCTTGGCTGCCCAAGCATCCATTTTACGTTCAATGACGCTCAGTGGCATATCTCCATCTTTCAAAAACTCATCATGAAATTCTGCCAAACTGAATTTTGTTCCCAATTGTTTTTCGTATTTTGTTCGTAACTCTCTAATTTTCAAGGCTCCAATTTTATAAGACAATGCTTGACCAGGAATTGCCATATAACGCTCAATTTCGGCAACAGCACCTTGCTCGGCTATCGGTTCGTTATCCATCATATATTTGATAGCTTCCTCACGAGACCAACCCTTTGTATGAATTGCTACATCAACTACTAAGCGAATAGCTCTATGAATTTCATCGCCTAATGCACCCATGTACTGGTAGGGGTCTGTATAAATTCCCAATTCTTTGCCCAAAGATTCACAATACAATGCCCAACCTTCAGCATAAGCAGACGTGCCACCAAATCGCTGAAATTTGTATAAAGATGTATTTTCTTGTTGCAACGAAACTTGGTAATGATGCCCAGGAATAGCTTCATGTAAAAACAAAGATTCCATGCCCGAGGTAAAGTTGAACTTGGTAGCATCAGGAATCGGTACGTAGAAAATCCCTGGGCGACTTCCATCAGCTGAACCAGCATTGTATTCTGCACTGGCAGATGCCTCTCTAAATTTTTCTGTTTCACGAATTTCGAACTTCGTTTTTGGCGTTTTGGTAAACATTTTGCTTAGATTTGGCTCAATTCTGGTCAAAATTGTACCAAAAGCATCTAAAACTTCTTTTGGGTTTTTATAAGGATAAAACTTCTTCTCGGTTTTTAGATATGAAAAGAACTCTGCTAAAGTACCTTTAAAACCAACTTGTTCCTTCACTTTTTCCATTTCACCTCTGATGCGTGCTACTTCTTTTAAGCCAGTTTCGTATATTTCTTCGGGAGTTTTGTCGGTGGTAGTCATTACTTTGGCCATATATATGTACAATTCTTTGCCTTGTGGCATATCGCCGATCCCTGAGCTTGTACGAGCTTTTGGCAAATACTCATTTTTTAGAAAATCACCCATTTTTTTGTATGTTGGTACAAGTTCACCCATGATTGCTTTTTTATAAGCATCAGTCAAGCGAGTTTTGTCGGCATCGCTAAAGTCTTTCGGTAATTTATTGATAGGGCCATAAAAAAGGCTTGTCGTTGGGTTACTCACCACCAAATCATTCATTTGTGGAATCATTTTCACAACCAACGATTTTGGCAAAACAATTCCTGTCGCAATTCCTTTACGGAAATTTACCACGGCAGTGTCGCCCCAAACTTTGAAAGCTGAAATACGTTTCAACCAATCTTCATAATCTTTTACGGTTTTGAATGGTTGGCTACCTTCGCCACTACCCAACTGTCCCATGGTGAGAGGTAAACCCCAAAATTGCTGAAAAGGAATATATTCGCTTCGAAATTTAAAACCTTCCAACTGTATTTCCATTTGACGCTTGAAAATATCGTAGGCAATCTTATCTTCATCAATTAACGATTCACGGTCAAATTTTGAAACTTTTTCGAGGTAATTGTTATAAACTACCTTTGTTTTGTCAATAAACTCTTGCGAAATATCATTGGGCAACAAATCATTATATCGGTTGTCGCCTTGATTGGTAGCAGATATTGGCGAAAGTTTGAGACTTTCTTCGTAGTAATCATCAAAAACTTTGGCTAAGTCTTTGTTTTGTGAGGTCGAAGTTACTTGTTCGGCTTTTTTTGAAGTACAAGAGATAATAGTCAAGGCTATAAGCCCCAATAGTAGTTTTTTCATTGTTTTGATTTACAGGTTTGTTAATGGGTTATTTATTTTTTACAGTTTTCTTTTCTACGAGTATCTACAATGCCTATAATTTTCCAGCCTTTGTCGGTTTTCATCATCGTAAACACATCTACACCACAATGATTGAACTTGTCATTAACATAAAACTCGTAAGGAGTCCAAGCTATTGCCATTTCACCATCAATTTTTATGTGGTAGCTCGTCAATCTTTCATCCAAAACTATACCTTCACGCTTGGTTCCTATTTGTTTTAACCAACCCGAAATCGGGTCTTCTTGTAAGTTTACTTCACCCGTTTTGTTTTTTCCAATTGATTTCAAAAAACATGAAGTATGCAAGACTTGTCGCACAAGTGTTGTGTCATTTTTACGCATTCCATCAAATACTTGGTTAATAGTTCCCTTGATTTGCTCTTCGTCGGTTTGAGCAAAAGTTGTAAGAGTGAAAAACATTAAAGTAACAAATAGCAATTTTTTCATAAATATAAAAGATTAAAACTGTTCAAACTTAGGTGCTTTATTATCAAATTTTAAATAATTACCTATTACCGAAGCACCATTTCCGAAACCACATTCGTAGGCTTCATTGAGATAAATAATGTTTGCTCCTCCTTCAAAAAAACTTAGTTTTAATTTACATTTACCATACTCGTTGTTTTCATAAATCGCTTCGTTTTTTAATAATTTCAAGTTTGTTTTCTCAATAATTGCCTGATTATAGCTCGGTGGGCCTTTTACTGCTTGTATTTCAATAATAATTTTGTCTTTTACTTGCTGCACATAAAGGTTTCCTGTGCCACCGTTTTTACCAAAACTATAAGCATACGAACCTGTCACAGACTTGTTTTCGGGCTTATCAATTTGTATAATTGTTGTTTTTTGTATACTAAATGATAGTTCCTTTCCAGTGGGGCTGGCCCACGAGCCTTTTATTTCATCATCCTTTTTTGTGCCATAATAAATGCCCGTAATATCAGCCTTCGTAGCAAATTCGTGAAGCAAGATGTTTTCTTTCTCAATAGTACCAATAATTTTGATGGGCTGTCCAACTTTTTTATAAGTTAGTGTTCCGTACACCAGATTTGCATCAAAGGTCAGCAATAAACTAATAGGGATTTTACCATTAATAAAACCATCATACGTTTGTTGTGAAAGTTTGGTTTGTGCAAAAGCATTCTCGCCAAACCCCCAAATAAAGAGCAAAAAGATGGGTATTAAAACGTTTTTTTTCATAGTATTTTTTGATTAAACGATGCAAGATAAAGATTTTAGCTTTTCTTTGTAAAAAAAATTATTCTTCCTTATAAAAACTTATAAAACTCGGTTTACAATGAAAACAAAACTATGCCTTTCACTGCTGCTTCTATGTATTTTTTCGACAAAAATTCTCGCTCAAAAAGGTGGAAAACAAGCACTATTCAACGGAAAAGACCTTTCAGGATGGAAAATTTATGGTACTGAAAAATGGTATGTTCAAAATGGGCTATTGGTTTGCGAAAGCGGCCCTGACAAAGAATATGGTTATTTGGGAACTGAAAAAACTTTCAAAGATTTTGAATTGACACTTGAGTTTAAGCAAGAAGCCAATGGCAATAGTGGCGTGTTTTTTCATTCTTCTATTGAAGGAACAAAAGTTACAGGTTGGCAAGTAGAAGTGGCACCTCCCGGCCATTCAACAGGTGGAATTTATGAGTCATACAAAAGAGGTTGGTTGATAAAACCTGAACCCGAAAAAGACAAAGCCTTGAAAATGGGTAAATGGAATAAAATGAAAATTTTAGTAAAGGGAAATGTTGTAACAACTTTCTTAAATGGCACTCAAATGATTACTTTAGACGATACCCAAATAGGCTCAATAAGTGGCAGTATTGCTTTGCAGATTCATAGTGGAGGAGGAATAAAGGTAAGTTGGCGTAAGATAAAAATTAAAGAATTATAAAAGTACGACGGGTTTTTAATTCGTCCTTTTTTCGACTTGACGGATTAAAAAAATCCGTCGTTCTAAACTCAACCCCTAAAAAAACTATGAATCAAGAAAAAACTACTTTTCAACACCTTTTTAGCTTACCTGTAATTGTAGCTGCTTTAGGCTATTTTGTTGATATTTATGACCTTCAACTTTTCGGAATCGTACGAGTACAAAGTCTCGAAAGCCTTGGTTTGAACACCAAAGAAGCCGTTTCTTCGGTCGGCACAACAATTATTAATTTTCAAATGATTGGCTTGCTTATTGGCGGCATTTTTTGGGGGATTTTGGGAGATAAAAAAGGTAGGCTTTCTGTGCTTTTTGGCTCAATTATTACTTATTCATTGGCAAATATCGCTTGCGGAATGATTCCTCACATCGAATTTATGGATAAAATTGAAGCCTACAAATGGCTGCGTTTTATTGCAGGAATTGGCTTGGCGGGCGAATTAGGTGCAGGAATTACACTTGTTTCAGAAATTTTACCTAAAAAACTTCGAGCAATAGGTACTTCAATGGTTGCTGGCATAGGCTTGCTTGGTGCGGTGGTTGCTACTTTTACCGTAAGGCTTTCAGGCGATTGGACAATTGCCTATTTGATTGGAGGTGGCTTGGGCGTAGCATTATTATTATTGCGTGTTGGAGTAATTGAATCGGGTATTTTTAAAGATATTGTTGGTAAGAAAAACGTAGAAAGAGGTAATTTCTTTGCATTTTTTACCAATTGGGAGCGTTTTTCAACTTATATGAAGTGCATTGGGATTGGAATACCATTATGGTTTTGTATCGGAATCTTGGTTTACCTAAGTAACGAATTTGGCGAAGCATTGGGTATTACTGAAAAAATTGACCCTGGTTTATCAATCATGTGGGCATATATAGGTATTTCGATTGGTGATTTTGGGAGTGGTTTTTTTAGTCATGCCCTTCATTCTCGCAAAAAAGCGATTGCCTATATGATGTCATTTGCTCTGATATGTGTGTTTATCCTGTTGTTTTCAGGAACCATCAAAAGTGCAGCTATGTTTTATACACTATGCTGTTTTTTAGGTTTTGGCACAGGTTATTGGGCAATGTTTGTAACTGTTGCAGCAGAGCAATTTGGTACGAATCTTCGAGCAACCGCTGCCACCACTATACCAAATATGGTGCGAGGTTCGGTAGTGTTGATGACAACTTCTTATAAGTTTTTCAAGCCTTCGCAAGGAATTATTATGGCAGGGGCAATCGTTGGTCTTATTTGCTTTGCGATTGGTTTTTACTCTGTCCTAACTGTTCCCGAAACGCATAACAAGGATTTAGATTTTTTGGAGGAGTAGAAAAATATTTAAAATCTCATCACAACAAAGGCTGAATCATTGATTCAGCCTTTGTTGTGTTAAAATAACGATTTAGTAAAAGCTACATCTTTCCATTAATCTTCTCCCAAATCGCTTCCAATGCCTCGTTTTTCACTCCTTTTCTACCTTTCGTTTCTTTGGTGATGTAAGCGATTCGTTCTTTTGTCATTGGGTGTGAGTTAAGATACGAGGGCATTTTATCAACGCCTACTTTTTTTTCTTCTTCGTGCAGTCTTTCCATCAGTTGTATCATACCTTTTGGGTCGAGTTTATTAAGATACATGATTTGCAAACCTTCCAAATCGGCTTGTTTTTCCATATCTCTTGTAAAATCCAATTGATAAATATTATTGGCTTGACTAACCAAAATATTTCCTATTGTATTCATGTCACCAATGACCACAGAAACTACCAACGAGCTTGATAAATTTCGTGCTAAACCTTTCAAAGAATGACGTTTTTTTACGTGCGTAACTTCGTGCGAAAGTAGGGCTACCAATTCTTCGGGATTCTTTATTTTCTTCAAAATAGCACTAAAAACTACCACATTTCCACCGGGCAAAGCAAACGCATTGACTTGCTCCGATTTTACGACTGTAAATTTCAAAGGATATTCTGTATCAAAATCTATTTTTTTGGCAAAATCTTTGAGTAATTTTGTCTTTTCTTTGTCAACTTCCATATCGCCCACAAAACTCTCATAAAACTGCTTCCCCAAATCAATTTCTGCCTCAATTGGGATTCCACCGGCAACATATTCGGCAACTTTTGGCAACACAAAAAAGAAAAATCCGGATGTAATTGCCATAAAAATAACTAATCCAATTAAAACACCACGAAAACCAGAATTTGCCAATTCGTTAGAAAATGCCAAAAAACCTTCTCTACGCCTTGGTAAATGGCTTTCTAAAGCATGAAATAGTGATGAGTCAATCGGAAACTCAAGATATTGATGCGGAAACTCACCATATTTGAGCATCGTTTTACCTTTGCCCGTAAATGAACTATAATCAATCTGTGAAATTACCCAAGCCAACTGACCATTTTCATAATTTATAGACAATATATTGCCCAAAATGCTTATTTTAGCATCATAAGGCTGGCTGGTTTTACCATCATAATATATTGCTTCCATCAGTAAATATTTATTTAGTACACAATTATCAATTTATTCCAAATTTCAGGGGTTTATGCCAAATCAATATCCAACCAATCTCCAACATCTTCGCCAGTAGCATCTCTATATTCGCTTTCGGTTTGTGAAATAATATCGGGGTCAAATGTACCGTCAATCTCCAAGCGTGGCATGATAAAATGCAGGTTTCGGACTTCGACATAAGGGGTTGCAATGCCTAAAGTAATGACCAACAAAAACATATTTCCTACACTTAGCCTGAATAAATCTCCAAAGGTCATGTTGAGTTTCACGCCATGCCATTGTTCGTTTTGCCAAGCAAAGGTGTGAGCCGCATAAAACTGAAAAATTTCTCGCTGCCGCATTAAAGCGATAGTTCCCAAAATGGCTATGATTAATAGATACAAAAAGACTATTCCGATTATTATACTGGCCGAAAAACCTCCAAAACCTCCTTTTATGTCGGCATTAAAAATAGTACCCAAACCGAAACCTAATACTGCTAAAACTAATATTATAACGATGCAAGCGATATAGCCCACAAGGAAAAATGCCATGTATTTGAGTTTGATAAGAAATAAATCAAGCCCTTTTCCTGTAAAATCGAATTCTATATCACCAAATCGGATGTGTTGAGTTATATATTTTCTCAAATCGACTTGTACCCATGACCAATAAATGCTAAACGTAACCACAGAAAGCAAAATGCCGATAAAAAATTTTGCAAATAACTCACTCAATTCGCCACGATAGCCAAAGAAAATACCTCGCCATGAAGTTCTCGAAAGTCGGTATTTTACAGTTCCGTGAATAGCCAAAGGATAAACCAAAATCAGACCACCATACAAAATCAAAAATCCTAAAACGATTAGTTGATTGCCTTTTGCCCAATAAAATCCACCATAAATGACTGCCACCATGAATAACATTTTTAGATAGCCAATAAACATTTCTTTCCCCGAACCATGAAACTTAAATCGGCTTCCTGCAAACTCTGTTTGCTCGTAGAGATAATCTAATTTAGCAGCTTTTGCCCATGGATAATAAAAATTGAGAGTAATAACTTGCAAGAGAGCATTTAGCAGGCGAATAACAAAGTATTTTGAACCTTCGCCATGAAATGACGGAATCCAAGGCTTATGTGGACGCATAATCGCGGCTGTTACAGGCTCAGTTGGTTCGCTTGGAGGTATGCTGTTTTCATCAATTAAGTCTTCAGCAGCCTTGTTTTCATCTAAAACTACTGTGTTTTCAATAGGTTGTGAAAACTCTTGTTCCAAATTTTGGTTTAATGGTGTTTGTTCTTCTGGTAGATTTTCGGGCATGGAAAAATGAGTAATTTAGTGATTAACGATTATTCGCATAAAGTATATTTCTTGTAAAAGTAAGTAAATTTGAAGGATAGAAAATCTTATTCACTAAATCACCAATTCACACACCCACTTAATTTATTTATACTAATCCCTCTCTCAGTAAATCGTGCAAATGGATAAAACCTTCCACTTTCTTATTATCAACCACCACCAATTGCGTAATGTTTTTTTCTTGCATCAATGCCAATGCATTGGCGGCATATTCATCAGCTAAAATAACCTTTGGCGAGGCATTCATGATGTCTTTCGCTTGCAAAATAGAAAAATCTTGTTGTTTATTCAACATTCTTCGCAAATCTCCATCAGTTATAATTCCCAAAAGCTCGTTTTCATCATTCACCACCGCCGTTGCTCCGAGGCGTTTGGAGGTCATTTCTAAGATTACTATCTGAATATTCGCACTTTCAATTACTTTCGGTACTGCATTTTGTGGAAAAATATCTCTCACTTTCAAATAAAGTTTTTTACCCAAACTTCCTCCTGGATGATATTTAGCAAAGTCTTTAGTCGTAAAATCTCGCCCTTCCAGCAAGCACATTGCCAGGGCATCGCCCAAAGCCAAAGCAGCGGTAGTAGATGTGGTAGGAGCAAGGTTAAGCGGACAGGCCTCTTTCTCTACATGAGCATTTAATACAAAATCGGCATTTTTGGCAAGATAAGAGCTAATATTACTTACCATTGCTACCAAGCAATTGCCATATCTTTTTAACAATGGCACTAAAATCTTTATTTCAGGGGTATCTCCACTTTTTGAAATACACAGCACAATATCATCTACTTGGATAATGCCCAAATCGCCATGAATAGCATCGGCAGCGTGCATAAAAATGGCTGGAGTTCCCGTAGAATTTAGAGTAGCCACAATTTTTTGGGCAATAATGGCACTTTTGCCAATGCCTGTTACAACAAGTCGCCCTTTACAAATAAGAATTGCATCGACACAAGCCTCAAACGACTCGTCAATATGATTTTTTAAAGAAAGAATTGCCTCCGCCTCATCTTGTAAGACTTTTTTAGCAACGCTTTGTATTTTTTTTTCTAACTTCGTCTTCACTTTTCAGAACTTGATTTTTCGACAAAAGTAGCGGATGTTTATCAAGCATACAAAAAAGAATCTTATATGCTTATTTCTTATGTCATAAAATAATCCTCAGATACTATCACTTTTAGCAACGTAAAATAAGTTTTTAGGATAGCTTTTATTTTTATTGTGTTTGCTAAATTAGAAAACGTAGTAAAAAATATCGGACTGACTTTTTTAAATCTAATTGTTTAATACCAATCAATAATGGCTTTATAAATCATTATCAAGAAAAAACAAATTTTAATACAAATTCAAAAATTGTAGTAACTTAGCATAATACTTATCCTAATTATCACATTTATAAGTTTCGGTTCAGCAACATTGCATTTATGGTAGAAGCAGCAATACAACAATCATTAAAAGAAAAACTCAAAGAAATCTTTGGCTTTGATGCCTTTCGAGGCGAACAAGAAACCATTATCAATAATATTGTTAGTGGACACAATACTTTTGTCATTATGCCAACTGGGGCAGGAAAATCGCTTTGTTACCAATTACCAGCAATGGTTTTAGAAGGCACTGCCATTGTGATTTCTCCGTTGATTGCTCTAATGAAAAATCAGGTCGATCAAATGACCGCATTTGGTATTAATGCTCAGTTTCTGAATTCGACACTCAATAAGTCGGAAATGACTCGTGTAAAAAACGATGTATTAAGTGGCGAATGTCGCTTGCTTTATATCGCTCCAGAGTCGTTGACAAAGGAAGATAATCTGATTTTTCTGAAAAAAGCGAAACTTTCGTTTATAGCAGTTGATGAAGCCCATTGTATTTCGGAATGGGGACATGATTTTCGTCCAGAATATCGCCGAATCAGAGGAATAATTGACGATATTGACCCAAGTTTGCCAATCATTGCCCTAACAGCAACAGCAACGCCGAAGGTTCAACAAGATATTCAGAAAAACCTCAACATGGAGGAATCGCATATCTTCAAATCTTCCTTTAATCGTAAAAACCTTTATTACGAAATTCGTCCGAAGATTGATTCTAAAAAGCAACTAATTCGCTACATAGCCAACAATAAAGGCAAATCGGGTATTATATATTGCTTGAGTCGAAAGAAAGTTGAAGAAATTGCAGGTTTATTGAGTGTCAATGGCGTAAAAGCATTGCCTTATCATGCAGGGCTCGACTCCGATACCCGAATGAGAAATCAAGATGCGTTTTTGAATGAAGAATCTGACGTAATTGTAGCTACAATTGCTTTCGGAATGGGCATTGATAAACCAGATGTTCGTTTTGTGATTCATTATGATGCTCCAAAATCGCTCGAAGGTTATTATCAAGAAACAGGTCGTGCAGGAAGAGATGGTTTGGAAGGAAACTGCCTCATGTTTTATGCCTATGACGATATTCTGAAATTAGAAAAATTCAATAAAGACAAAACCGTTACCGAACGAGACAATGCCCGTGCATTGCTTATGGAAATGGTGGCGTATTCAAACTTGGGTGTTTGCCGCAGAAGACAACTTTTGAGTTATTTTGGAGAATATTCGGACAAAGATTGTGGCTTTTGCGATAACTGTTTGAAACCTACCAAAAAAATAAAGATAGAAGACGAAGCCGTTTTAGGTCTAAAAGCTGTGTTTCAAGCAGGCGAAAGATTTGATATTCAGCACATTGCCGATATTCTGACTGCTAATACTGCCAATGCCTATATTCGTAGCCATGAGCATGACAAACTGGAAGTATATGGCAAAGGGAAGGGAATGTTTGTGCTGAATGAAGAAGACGATGACGATGATGAGGATGAAGAAGAAATTGAAGTAGAAGTTTCGGACGATGATGACGATGCAAAACCAGTTGTTGCAAAAGCACCACTACCTGTAAAGAAAGCCGAAAAGACATCGAAAAAGCACGACAATAAAAAATCATCAAACGACTATTGGGTTTCGGCTTTACGTCAATTGATGGTATTGGGATTTCTTGAAAAAGATATTGAGAATGCTTATGGCGTAGTAAGGCTAACAACCAAAGGAACAAATTTTATTGAAGATTCGCATCCGATTACAATATCAGAAGACCATAACTACGAAAATACCGAAAGTAGTGATGAGGATGATTTAAGTATGAACGGTAGTTCGAGTGGCGGTGCATTTGATGCTGCTTTATTTGAATTATTGAAAGCATTGCGTAAGAAAATTGCTAAAGATAAAAACGTGCCGCCTTACGTGGTTTTTCAAGACCCTTCGTTGGAAGAAATGGCAACCACCTATCCTACAACTTCGCAAGATTTAGCAAATATCAATGGCGTAGGTTTAGGAAAAGTACAAAAATTTGGCAAACCATTTATAGATTTAATTACAAAATATGTTGATGACAACGAAATTGAAACTACACAAGATTTAGTTGTAAAATCGGCCGTAAATAAATCAAAAATTAAGATTTTTATTATTCAGCAAATTGATCGCAAGATAAATTTAGATGAAATTGTTGAAGCGAAAGATTTAACAATGACTGAGTTAATTGAGGAAATTGAGCATATCTGTTATTCAGGCACACGACTCAACCTCGACTATTACATAAACCAAGTCATTGATGAAGACCGTCAGGATGAAATATATGGATACTTTATGGCAGCTGAAACTGATAATATTCGTGCAGCTCAACAAGAGTTTGAAAGCGAAGACATAAGTGAGGAGGAATTAAGGCTCATGAGAATTAAGTTTTTGTCTGAAATGGCAAATTAGGATTTAGAAGTAGAACTTAGAAATTTGGGTTTAGAATTCTGTAAAAGACTCGAACACTTTCATCCTATTTTCCCCTAATTCTTAACACCTAAATACTAATCTCAATTATTTTTCAATTTTTCTTATCAAAAAAACGAATAATTGTAGTTAATTAATAAAATAAATATACTTTTGTAAAAATTTATCATTCAAATCATAAAGTTACCATGAACATTTTTGTTGGAAGTCTGCCTTTTAAAATCGAAGAAAGCGAATTAAAGCAATATTTTGAAGAGTATGGCGAAGTAAGTTCAGTAAAAATCATTACTGACAAGTACACAGGAAGAAGCAAAGGATTTGCATTCGTAGAAATGCCAGACGATGCCTCAGCCCAAAAAGCAATTGACGCATTGAATGGTTCTGACATTGGCGGACGTTCGGCAGTAGTTAATCAAGCTGAAGAGAAAAAAGAAAGAGATAATCGTGGCGGAAGCGGCGGCGGCGGCGGTGGTTACAACCGTGGCGGTGGCGGCGGTGGTGGAGACAGAGGCGGCTACGGTGGTGGCGGCGGTGGCGGTTACAATCGTGGCGGCGGAAGCGGCGGTGGTGGCGGCGGTGGTGGCGGCGGTGGTTATGACCGTGATAACAACCGTAATAGATATTAAGAAAATTATATATTTAGGCTAGAGTTTACACATAAGGTATTGATTGTCAATGCCTTATGTGTAAACTCTTTGTTTTTATTTTAAGTTGCCATTATATATAAAAAACATTCAAATCTGAGTTTAGTAGATAGAATTCTATTTACCTTAGATTAATTTCTGTTGAGCCGAAAGGCAAGATACAAACATAAAAGAGGTAGTTATTTATCAAATAACTACCTCTTTTATGTATTTTTTCGGTTACTTATTTCAATAAGATTGGTTTTGAACAAGGTTTTTGTTCAAATCAATCTCTCTTTGAGGTAATGGCAATACAGTTTTTGGGCTTCCATAAACAGCCAATGTTGCTGTTGGTCCAGTTGTACGAAGAGGTAAACCTCGTCTCAAAAGATCCATTCTTCTGTGTCCTTCAAAACATAACTCCTTTCTTCTTTCTTCTAAAATTGCATTCACAAAAGCAGCTTTTGTGGTGAAGGTAGTAGAAGTCCATGCAGGAAGTCCAGCACGAGTGCGAATACCATTCACCAAATTCAATGATTCATTATTAATACCATTCAATTCTGCTAATGCCTCAGCACGAGTAAGGTAAATTTCTGATGTACGCACAAGCGGAGATAAGTCAGTATTGTTTGCTGCATCAGGAAACTTGAGAGTCATTCTTTTTCTTTGTCCATCAGCTGCTGTAACAAATGTGCTCAAATCAACGAATCTCTTGTCGGTCTCTTCTAGCTTGAACGAGGATTCCAAACTTGCAGCCATAGCACAGTCGCCACGTCCATTATTTGAGGCAGGTCTGTGGTACGAAGCCCATCCGCCAGAACCAGTACGACCATTATCAGTAGCACTATTTACAATAACGAAAACGTGTTCGGCAGTAGGAGTAGCTCCATAAAAAGAGTAGTTGGTTGCCAAACTGTAAGTACTTGTTGCACTTACAATTTGATTGGCAAAATCAGCGGCTTGTTGATATTCACCTTTGTAAAGATGAAGTCTTGACAGGTAACCTGCGGCTGCTCCTTTTGTCGCTCTTCCTCTTGATGCGGGAGTAGATACGGCTGGTAAATCTGTCAATGCCTCATTCAAATCTTTTCTAATTTGCTCGTAACATGCTGAAACAGTTGCTCGGGCAGGATACTCAATTTCGCCAGTAAAACTTTTCAATATCAATGGCACACCCGGAGTAGCAC
Source organism: Emticicia sp. (assembly GCF_043780375.1). Lineage (GTDB taxonomy): Bacteria > Bacteroidota > Bacteroidia > Cytophagales > Spirosomataceae > Emticicia. The sequence continues at coordinate 31,675 of NZ_JAYWCU010000245.1, forward strand.
CACTCTGAACCTGAAAAGGTTGTGCAAACATGTGTAAGAGATTGAAATGAGTAATGGCTCTTAAAAACTTAGCTTCTGCAACCAATCTTTTAGAGATATCGGGTGTTAGTGCTGGGTCTGTCATTCTTGGAACATTTTCAATCACCGAATTGGCGGCATTAATAACTCTATAATGTACTTGCCAATAAACTTGAATTGTAGCATTGGGCGATGTAGTTACGTAGTTATTAATCTCTTGTAATGTAGGAAAAGAACCTACAAAATCGGTATTATCGGCTTGATAATCAAATATAATTTGAGGGCCTGACCCGAATACCTCTAATAATTGGGTTTGTGAATATACCCCTCTAAGGGTAGATTCGGCATTGGCAGCACTCGAAAATGCTTGCGAACCAGCCAGAGATTGCTCAGGCAGAAGTTCGAGTCTGTTAGAGCAGCTCGACCCAATCAAAACTAAAGCTGATAATATTGCTATTTTAATATTTTTCATTGTAATAAACGATTTTTGTTAAAAAAATTAGAATCCAAGATTTAATCCAAAAGTAATCGTTTTGGCTTGGGGTAAAGCAAAGAACGATTCTCCAAGGATTTGGTTGTTAGGGCCATTTGCCGAAACTTCTGGGTCTGGACCTCTGAAATTTTTATCTTTCAATAGCCATAGATTTTGTCCCATTCCATAGATTCTAAATGTTCTTATTACCTTTTGTTTCTCTAATAATTTAGATGGAAAAGTGTATCCTAAACTCAAGTTTCTAAGACGCATGAACGAACCATTTTGAAGTTGTAATGTAGATGTTGAGTTAAACAACGGTGCAGTAGAACTGGCTAAATTCGGTGCAAAAGTTACATCACCTGCCTTCTTCCAATAGTCTAACACATCAATAGATTTATTAAATCCTGCTGTTGCACTCATGTTATCAGTAAAGCCTAAACCACTAATTAATACCTTGTTACCATAAGAATAACTAAACTGAGCACTCAAATCAATGCCTTTGTAAGACATGTTTGTGTTAGCACCACCCGTCCATTTCGGAATAGCCGAGCCTACAAATACTCTATTATTTGCAGAATAAGTGGTTGTTGGCGTACCATCTTTACCTCTCCATTCAAGGTCTCCAGTTGCTGGATTAACACCTATGGCTTTAACCATAAAGAATTCATTGAGTGTACGTCCAACAACTGCTCTTTGAGAACCCGAACCAGCAACAAATCTATTACCATCTGGGTCAATTGATGCTTCTGGCAACTCTAATACTTTATTTTTCAAGAATGAGGAGTTAAAACCTACGCTCCATCTGAAATCGCCTTTGTCAAAAATATTTGCATTAAAATCTATTTCTATACCGGTATTTTGCATTTTACCAATATTTCTCGAAGCACTTGGAAAACCAGTTGTAAAAGGGAATGGTACATCTAATAGAATTCCTGATGTTATTTTGTCAAAGTAATTAACAGATAGATTAAATCTATTTTTGTAGAATGTTGTATTGAAGCCAATATCTAACTGGGCTGTTTCTTCCCAAGTAAGGCTTTTGTTTGGTACTTGTGTTGGGCGAAGACCTGGTGAACCTGCGTAATCTGAGAGTACACCACCACCATACAAATCAAGTGACGAGAAGTTTCCGATACGGTCGTTTCCTGCAGTACCGTAGCTGGCTGTAAATTTCAAGAAATTAATAAAATTCTGATTCTTCATAAATTTCTCTTCAGACAAAATCCAGCCTCCACTTACGGCATAAAACAAGGCAAATCTATTATCAGCACCGAATCTTGAAGAGCCATCTCTTCTCAAAGAAGCTTCAAATACATATCTGTTATCGTATCCATAATTAAAACGACCAAACTGAGATTCTAAAGCCCATTCCGAACGCTCCTCAACTGTTGAGGTAGGAGTAGCCGCCGAAACAACGTTTGGAAGACCATCCGACGCAAAACCAGTACCAGCAACCAATATTCTGTCAAACAACGCAGTTTCAAAGCTATACCCAGCTAATACCCCAATTGTGCTTTTGCCAAAGTCTTTGTTATATTTTAAAGTATTGGTACTTAGCCATTTGCTATCATACTGAAAATCTCTTGAAGCAGATCCTGTTGGTGTAAATAAATCAACTTGTCTCTGCTTTGAATCACCAGAGTTATAATCCATTCCGAAATCGGTTCTGAATACTAAATCTTTAATGATTTTAAAGTCAGCATAGATATTTCCAGTTGTCCTTTTTGACACAAATCGGTTAGTATTCAGTGCTTCAATACCAATAACATTTTGGATAAAACCAGTATTTCGGAAGTTTCCACTTGCATCACGTGGTAAAACGTTTGGTAGTTGTAAGTAAGCAGAAGTCAAAGGTGCGAATGTACTGTTTTCTGCACCAATCCTATCCATATTTACATTTGAAATTGAAAGGTTAGTTCCGATAGTGAGGAATTTGTTTACTTTATGCTCTAAATTTAAACGTCCTGCCAAACGGCGTAAGTCGTTTCCAATCGTAAAACCTGATTCTGTTGCATAAGTACCACCAATGAAAAAAGTTGTATTTTGACTTCCTCCTCTTGCAGAAAGGCTAATATTATTTGTTCTTCCTTGTTGCACAACATTTGTAGGCCAGTCGAAATAGTCGTTACTCAAAGTTTGAGGAGCAAGATTTCTGGCTTTTCTGTATTCAGTTACATAACCTACAAATTGCTCTGTATTCATCATTGGTATCAGGCTCGTAGGGTTTGAAAAACCAGTATAACTATCTAAATTAATCTCAGTTTTACGGTCTGATGTACCTTTTTTGGTATTAATTAAAATAACACCATTCGAACCTCTCGAACCATAAATAGAAACCGCAGCAGCATCTTTCAAAACTGACATTGATTCAATATCCTGTGGATTGATATTCAATAATGGATTTAAACCTGTTGGTGCACCTTGCCCACCGGAAAGGGTTCCGTCGTTGAGAGGAACGCCATCTACAACAAATAAAGGCTGACCACCACCAGTTATTGATCCAGCACCTCTAATTCGAATGACGGGGTTTGCCCCTAATAAACCCGACGACCCTACCATTTGTACACCAGCAGCTTGCCCCTGAAGTAATTCTTGAGGTGAAAGAACTGGTCTGTTAGCAATTGCTTTAGAGCCTACTGTAGAAATCGATTGTGTACTCAGTTTTTTTGATTGCTGACCATAACCAACAACTACAACTTCATTTAAAACACTTGCATCAGGAGCTAATTGTAAATCAATTATTGTTCGGTTATTAATTTGAATTTCTCGAATAACAAAACCCACGTAACTGAACACCAATACGCTGTTTGCTGGAGTTGCAATTTTATAAACTCCATTTTCATCGGTAGAGGCACCTCTTGTAGTACCTTTGATTGTAATGCTTACCCCTGGTAGAGCAGATCCGTCGTCTGACGATGTGACCTTTCCTGATATAGTTTTTTCTTGTGCAAAAATTTGCACACTGAAAAGTACTGCTAAAAGGAGGTTAAATAAATTTTTCCTCATCATTGTCTGTTTAGTTTGTTTGTAAATGAAATAATTGGAATACAAAATTAATGTTATAACATACAATTATACAAATAATTATACCTAAACAAAACAAAAAAATGCTTTTAAATGTTTGAGATGTGATAAAAATCTTGTTGGTTTTATTTGGATAATCGTTCAAAAGCCTGTTTTTTCTTACAATTTTGCACCATTTCCTCTTATCCAAATCTATAGGCATGATGCACAAATCTATCGGGAAAATAAATAAAAAAGAATGGTTCTCAGATTGAAAACCACTCTTTTGAAAGCGAAGATAGTGCCATATACTGTTAATTTATTTTTTCAAATAAAATCCAGTAGTTACTCCTAAAATCAATCGTAACCCAATGTCACAATAGCCAATTGTAGGCATTACTGACACATGATTAAGTGCATAAATATCATATAAAGCTCCTGTTATCAACGAAATAAGGTTCATCCAAAGGAGCATATTTACCAATTCTTGATTTTCGGAATTTCGTTTTAAAAAGATATAAACCGAAGTAATAAGCACAATTAAACCAAGATGAACTGAGAGGTCGTTATGGAGCAAATCAATGGCGTTATAGCCGTAAGTTTTCATTGCTTCCGAAGGAGAAACAACTAAAATTCCACCGAGTAAAATACCATAAATGGAAGAAATAAGCATAAAGATTGGTCGTTTCATGTTGTTTTTGTTTTAGGGTTGAAGAAAGGTTTTATAGATGTAATTATTTTTTTGAATTAAGTATAAGTCATTAACTACCGCACGATTATGGTTTTTAGTATACTTAGAATTTATACAAAAGCAATGGGTGTTTTTCATTAGTTTTAGTATATCTTCCAACTGGTGTTGCCACGGTTGTTTTTAGTTAAATCACCCTTTCAAATATCAAAAAAAGTAGATATTTCTATACTAAAAATCTATTTAACGGTAAGCTTTCTTATTTAACGGTCATTTAGGAGCTTTTTTAGAAGCGATTCGTGTGCTAATGATGTATAAAATAAAAGAGAGGCTGCCAAAACTGACAACCTCTCTTTTTAAAAAAAATACTGAGCAGTGTTAATCAACATCCCAGAATAATCTTGTTGCAAAGGCATCAATTGTGCCTTGTGCTGTTACGTTTGCTTGATTTGCACCCGACTCTGTATTTGGGTAGAAGAATCGAACTGGTCTTTTGGCATCAGGTACTTGGATACTTTGTGGTGTAACTGGTAATCCTGTTTTTCTGTATTCTGACCATGCCTCCAAACCATTGAAATTTGTGAATGTAATCCATTTCTGAATTGCAATCGCATTCAATTTATTTGTAGAAGCATCCCAATCGTAGTTATTAATTTTGCTAACTTTAAATGCATTTGCACCAGCTACATTAGCACCTAATGTTCTGAATGACTGAGTAATTCCTTCTTCAAAGTAAGATTTTGCTGTTCCTGGTAATGCTACATCGCTAATTCTTTGTTTAGCTTCAGCCAAGTGTAATTGTACTTCCGAAGCTGTCATTAAAAGATATGGTCTGTTGAACTCGCCTTTTACTAAAAGGCTTGGTCCTAATGCACTTGAACCCGCTGGTAAAAATCCCGAACTTGCTCCAAATGGTACACCCACATAGTTAGCTGCAATTTCTGCTTTTGAACTTACACCCGCAGTTGCACTTTCGCCACCTGTTGTATAGCCAATTCTTTTCAAACGCAAAGTATCATTTGATGTTTTTAGGCTATTTACCAGATATTGTGATAATCTTGGGAAATTGTTCAATGCTCTTTTTGCTCCATTTGCATCATATCCCCAACGGTCATAAATTGGATTTAATTTACCTGCAGTTGCTAAAAAGAAACCATTTCCACCAACACCAACATCTTCACCTGTGATAAAGCCTGAGCCTTCACTAACGATTTTGTTGATTTCGGTTTTGATGTAAGCATCTCTACCGCTTACCCTTGCCTGACGCAACAAAATTCTCAATTTTAGAGAGTTGGCAAATTTCGCCCATTTGGTAGTGTTACCTTTAAAGATGATGTCCGAACTCGTAAATGCACTTGCAAAAGTATTAGCTTTGATGTCCACAAGAGCCTCATCTAATAGTTTGATAAGTTCTTCATAAATAGTTTTTTGGTCATCAAATTTCGGTGCTAAAGAGCCAACGCCTTTCAAAGCATCAGAATAAGGCACATTTCCGTACATATCAACCAATTGTTGAATCAACAAAGCTTTCATTACTTTTGCTGGTCCTTTCAAAAACTTCTGACTGTAGGTATCTCCGTTGTCAATTACAAACTGATAATCATTCAAATTATCATAATATCCATCCCAATAGTTAAAATCGCCGTTGGTGAAGTTATACCCAAAAAGCGTTGTCGAGATAATGTAACCGTTAGATTGCGTCCACTGACCTGCCCAATATGAACCAGTTTCATTTGGTGAAACCATGTTGGCTGCCGAGGTATTCAAAGCATTCGTAAATACGAAGTTTGGTGAAGCAGTTGGCAATGTGTTAGGGTTTGTGTTGATGTCTAGAAAAGACTCGCTACAAGCACTGCTCACTAAAGCCACTAATGCTGATATTAATATTGATTTTATTTTCATTTTAATTCAATTTTGGTTGTTATTAAAATACAAGATTGATGTTCATACCGTACTGACGTACTGGAGGTGTTTGAGTCGTGTTATTGATACCCAAACCATTACCAGTTGTAAAGCTAAACTCAGGGTCAGTGTAGAAGTTTGCTTTATCAACGATTGTTAATAAATTTCTACCATAAGCGGCAATACTTGCACTCGAGAATATTTTGGTTTTAGCAATTAATTTAGCAGGTACAGAGTATGACAAGTTTACATCTCTCAACTTAATGAACCACGCTTTGCTTACGAAGTTTTCAGAAATCAAGCGATAGTTATCAACCCAAAGAGCGTATTCTGCTTCACGCACATTAACAGTAGTGTTTGGTGTTACTGTTTTTCCATCGGCGTTTAAGATAGCTGAATTAGGGAAAATGTGTGGAGCTCTGTTCTCTGTCCAACCACCTGCACCCGTAAATGTCATCTGACGACCTAAGTCGCTATACATATAGTTGCCACCACGGTATTCAAAATTGAAAGTAAATGCAACACTTCCATAAGAGAAGCGTGAACCTAAACCAGCAATATGACGTGGCAATGTACCGCCTCGTTTTGATAACGTAGTTTGTCTTAATGGATAACCCGTTGTAGGATTAACCAATACATAACCAGAGCCATCAGGAGCATATTGATAACCATCAGTTTTCAACATTGGGAAACGCTCACCTTTGATAACGTTTGTGTTAGCATAAGAATAACCACCGTATTGGAACTCGTTGATACCTGGATACAAATCCACAACTTTGTTGTCGTTGTATGAATATCTTACCGAGAAATCCCAGTTGATTTTTTGGTCTCTAAATATTAAATATTTAAACTCACCTTCATAACCAAAGTTTTTAGTTTCACCAACGTTAATCAACAAGTTACTGAAACCAGTTGTATTTGGTACTTTAACCGTGATTACTTGTCCTTTTGAAGTTTGAGAATAAGCCGAGAAATCAATATTTACACGGTCATTAAACATTTGGAACTCACCACCGATTTCGCCTGAATACACAATTTCTGGTTTCAAGTTTGCATCAGGAAGTACGTTTCCAACTGTCAAACCTACAGTATTTCCGTAAGGGAAGTTTGCACCGTTGTTGTAAACTAAATCCAAACCATATAAAGGAACATTGTCGTTGGCATTTTTATTGAAGTTCATACGCAACTTTGCATAGTTCAATACAGTACCTTTCAATGCTGGGAAGGCATCGGTTGGGATAAACGACAAAGCAGCACCATAATACGGATAAGAATAGAAATTCTTCGCACGAGTTGGCTTATAGAAACGTGAAGTTTGGTCAAAACGGAAAGTACCATTAAAAATCAACCAGTTTTTATAATTAGTAGTTAAATCGGCGTAGTAACCGAGTTTTCTTTCTAATGTATTTGCTTCACCACCTGTTAATTCACCTTGACGGTTAGAAACGTTATAGACTTGAGGTACAACGAGTGAGTTTGAACCTACTGAGATAGACTTAGTGAATCTTTGATAAACACTATTTCCCAAAATCAATCTGTTTTTGAGTGGACCAAAATCTTTAGTCAATTGTATTTGGAACTCGTTGTTGATTACATTTTCAGTTGTTGAATAATCTGAAACTGAACCTAAGATGTCGGTGATTGCACGATAAATACCATCATAATCATCATCATGCGTATAAGGCTCTGGAATAAACGCCTTATTTTTTGCCCAGTCAGAATACAAGAATTTACCAGTATAGTTTTTTCCAGTACGAGAATTGTTCATCACACCCAAACGGTTGGTAAATTGTAACCAATTAGTTGTTTTATGAACCAAGCTAAAGTTTCCAGTAATATTGGCATCTTTATAATTCATTCTGTTATTACCTGAAAGAAAATAAGGATTATTTAGGTAATCATTATAATAACCATTTGGACTTGCCAATGGGTTATTTCTCCAATCTCTCAATTCGTTCAAAGGAATGTTTGCTGGCTGATTCAATACTTCACTGTAAAAATCAGCCGAAGTACGGTCATAAGCAGCTTGCGTATAGCTCGCATTGAAGCTTGATGTAAGTTTGTTATATTCTTTTGTTGCAGATAATCTAACACCTGTTCTTTCACTTTTATCTTCAGGTACAACACCTTTAATTTTCTGGTTTTCGACCGATAGATAGAACGAACTTTTTTCATCGCCACCCTGAACACTTATTTGATTGTTTGTAGAAACGCCCACATCAAAAGTCTTTCTACGAATATTGTCAAGTGCAGCATAAGGAACAATCAATTTGCTGCCATCTTCAGCTACCCTTCCTTGAAGTCTTAAAGAGCCGTCAAAAGCATCACCATATTGTTGGTTTTCATAAGGTCTAAAGTTTTCTTTCATTCTTAATAAATAGTCATTGCTATAACCGGCCGTACCAAATGATGGATAATAGTGTGAGCCTGAGCCATATTTATCTTGAAAATCTGGTAAAAAGCTAATTTCTTCAAAGTTTGTACTATTTGAATAAGATACTTTTACTTTACCTTGAGCACCTTTTTTGGTAGTGATTACAATTGCCCCATTGATACCCGCCGAACCATATAATGTAGCTGCTTGACCACCTTTCAAAATCGAAACGCTTTCGATGTCATTAGGGTTAATCAAAGCCAAAATCGTAGAGGTAGTTTGCATACCATCCAATACTACCAAGGCTTCGTTATTACCTGTCAATGACCTGAAACCACGTAAAACGACTTTTACTGATGGGTCAACGCTATTGTTTACGTTATAAACGGCCAAACCAGTTACTTTACCCGAAAGAGCCTGAGCCAATTGTGGCGAACGACCCACGGTGATGTCTTCGGTATTGACCTTAGAATAAGCGTAGCCAATCTCTCTGATATTTTTACGAATTCCTTGAGCGGTTACCACAACTTCATTAAAAGCGGCTGCATCTGCTTTTAATTGAACATCAACAATTGTGCGGTTATTGATTGCAACCGACTGCGTAGTAAAGCCAATAAAACTAAAATTTAATGTTGCATTCGCTGGAGCAGAGATTTTGTAAACACCGTCTCCATCAGTTGTTACACCCTTAGTAGAGCCTTTAATTAATACACTCACACCTGGAAGTGGAGAGCCGTCGTCAGAAGAAGTTATCTTCCCTGATACTGTTTTGTCTTGGGCAAAAGCGATGCTTGCCCACACCAGCATTATGCCAGCGAGTAGTAGTTTCCTCATTCAGTTTGTTGTTAGTTAGTTTAGTGTAATTAAAACTTTGTATTATAAATATACACACTAATCCTTTTTTTAACAAAGAAAAGCAATGAAGGTTTTAATTTATATGACCAAAATCAAGATTTATGCGATTTATTAAAGTTTATGTTTTTGAGCATAATCTACTGATTATTAGGAAGGTAGCGTGTGTTTTTAAACAAAATATGGAGTAAAGGAAAGTAGATAAGATATAATTAAAAAAGATTGGTTTTTTGATGTTAAATTCAAAAAACTAATCTTTTTTCTAAACCTAAAGCAACTCAATAATTAGTATTTATTATGATAATTGGTAGTTGACTGTTAGTTATCTCGGCATTTGTCCACGTAAAAGTTTTGATAATATTCTTGGGAAGAATCTTTTTAGATAAACACCCAAAACTTCTTTACCACCCATATAAACTTCATCTCTTTTCTTATAAATTGCCTCAACAATTCGACTGGCACATTCTTCTGGCGACATTCCATTGGCTTGGTTTTCGTCCATCTTGCCAAATTTGCTACCATCGGCAGCCACTGCATTATACGAAATATTGGTATGGATATAACCTGGACAAATAAGTGTTACACTAATATTATCTTGGTAAATTTCTGAGCGTAGAGCATCAAAAAAACCATGTAATGCGTGTTTTGAAGCACAGTATCCTGACCGCATTGGTGTTGCCAATTTTCCTGAAACACTACTGGTAACGGCAATTTGTCCACTTTTTTGTTGTTTCATAAAAGGCAAAACCGCCTTTGTGAGAGCAATAACTCCGAAGAAATTAAGATTAAATATTTTTTGATAAACAGATATGTCTGTATCTAAAACCGAGCCTCGCTGTGAAATACCCGCATTATTGAAAAGCACATCTATTTTGCCAAAATGTTCGATGGCTTGCTTGGCTTTTTCAGAAATTTTTTCGATATTCTCAATATCAATCGGCAAAATGAATACTTGATGTGAAGGTAAACCCGTGTTTTGTTTTACTCTTAAAAGTTCATCTTCTCGCCTTGCTGAAAGAATTAGTGTTGCACCTTCTTTAGCAAATTGATAAGCTGTGGCCTCGCCAATACCTGACGATGCTCCTGTAATCCAAACAACTTTATTTTCAAATTTTTTCATCTTTTGAATACAATTTTCTAAATCTTTATATGGTTTAGTAAAAACAAAACTACTATTTTTCTATGATAATTCATTATTCTTGGTAAAACCAACGAATATTTCGGAACTTTGTTGAATAAATAAAAAAAAATTCCTTTTTAGGAGGTAGTGGGTATGGACAAGCAAGATATAAGAAAACTCAAAACCGACCAAATTAAAGTTTGGCTTTCGGCAAATGGTGAGCAGGGTTTTCGGGCAAAACAGGTTTCGGAATGGCTTTGGAAAAAATCGGCAATAAGTTTTGATGAAATGACCAATTTGTCGTTGAAGACGCGTGAGTTATTGAAAGAAAATTTTGAAATTCGAGCAGTTTCAGTATTAAAAAAACAAATTAGCAATGACCGAACTATTAAATCAGGCTTTAAACTGTTTGATGGGAATTTAGTGGAAGGTGTGCTTATTCCTTCCGACGACCGCATGACGGCTTGCGTTTCATCGCAAGTGGGGTGTTCACTTACTTGTAAATTTTGTGCAACGGGCTACATGGCACGCAAACGAAACTTAGATGCTGCCGAAATTTACGACCAAGTGGTTTTGATAAAACAACAAGCCGAAGAGCATTATCAACAACCACTTACAAATATTGTGTATATGGGTATGGGTGAGCCTCTGCTCAACTACAATGGACTTATTGAATCGGTCAATTATATTACTTCACCCGAAGGGCTAAACTGGTCTCCCAAGCGAATTACGGTAAGTACGGCTGGTATTGCCAAGATGATTCAGAAATTGGGCGATGATGGCGTTAAGTTCAATTTGGCGTTGTCGCTTCATGCTGCAAATGATGTGAAACGCAACGAAATTATGCCAATTAACGAAACCAATACGTTACAAAATTTAGCAACAGCATTGAATTATTTCTACAAAAAAACGGGTAACAGAATTACTTTTGAATACATTGTTTTTAATGATTTCAATGATACACTGCAAGATGCCAAAGAGTTATGGGAATTTACAAAAAAAGTACCCGCAAAAGTAAATATCATAGAATATAACCCAATTGCCGAAGCCGATTACGTGAATACTTCGGAAGATAAATTGACGAAATTTGCTAAGTTTTTGGAGGAAAAAGGTGTAATTGTAAATATTCGACGCAGCCGAGGCAAAGATATTGATGCCGCTTGCGGGCAGTTGGCTATTAAAGAGCCACAATTGGCTTAAATTTCATAGATTTCAAAAATCACTAAGAAAATTTCTTGGTGATTTTGGCTCTAAGCACTTATCGTATATCTTTTATCATTGCTCCCACAATTTTGGCTGATGATAAAGCCAATGGAATTCCCCCGCCTGGGTGTACACTTCCACCAACAAAATAAAGGTTTTTTATTTTTGACGAAAAATTGGCGTGTCGCAAAAATGCCGCAAATTTATTGTTGGAGCTATTACCGTATAATGCTCCTTGTGCCGAAGAAGTTTTAAATTCAATGCTTCGAGGATCAAGAATTGACTCATTTTCTATCAAATTAGCTACATTAATGCCCAAATTTCTGCTTAATTTATCAATCACATTCTGGCGAGTTTCGGCAATAATTTTGTTCCAGTTCTGATTTTCATTGGCAGGGACGTTGACCAAAACAAACCAATTTTCACAACCCTGTGGAGCATCATTTTTTTTGTATTTTGATGTAATATTTAAGTAAATGGTTGGGTCATTATAAATTGTTTTTTTTTGAAACTGATATTCAAATTCGGTTCGATAATCATCCGAAAAAAAGATATTATGTAATCCCAATTCCTTGAATTCTTGCTTGATTCCCCAATAAAAAATAAGTCCAGAGCCACTTTTGGCTTGATTTAGTATTTTATTAGGATGTTTTTCATTTGGCAATAGCTTTCTATAAGTGGGCGTAACATCCATGTTTGAAACTACAATTGATGAATGATAAATCAGAATTGGGCGGCGATCCGTCGGGCGGCGATCCGTCGGGCGGCGTTCCGTCGATGAATTTTGTTCATCGTGCCTCTCATTTATTGTTTCTCTAATTTTGATTCCTACTGTCTTTCCCTCTTCTACAATTATTTCCTCAACTTTCGAATTATAATGAAATTTTACACCTAAATCTTTTGCCAATCGAACCAAACTTTGAGTTATGCCAAACATTCCATCTTTCGGGAAAAATGCCCCAATATTGTATTCTAAATGCGGAATAATATTGAGCGTAGCAGGAGTTTGGTAAGGGTCAGAGCCATTATAAGTAGCATAGCGATTGAATAATTGAGCGGCTTTTTTTGTCGAAAAATAACTTTCATTTGCCTCATTCATTGTGCTGAAGATACCTAACTTATGCAAATTAAAATATCCTCGAAAAGCTTTCTTTGAAGTCCAAGTTGAGAGTTTATGAAGCGAATCTTCCAAAAACAGACCACTCAATATCTCATACTTTAAAGCACTGTCTTTCAGGAAGTTACAAATTTTTTCGGCAGGTTCACCAATATTTTTTTCTGCATCTTTGGCAAAAATATTTATATCAGCCGAAACGTCTAATCGAGTGCCATCTTCCCAAAAATATTTGCATACTTCGGGTAGTTTTATATATTCAAAATAGTCGGTAGTTTTTTTTCCTGACAGCTCGAAAAGCTCGCCTATTAATTGTGGCATCGTAAATAACGAAGGTCCCGCATCAAAACGATAATCGCCTTGCTGAAATTGACTCAATTTGCCTCCTGAATAACTATTTGCTTCAAAAACGGCTACTTCATAACCTTTATTTGCCAAGCGAATAGCCGTTGCAATTCCCCCAATTCCTGCTCCGATGATTGCTGCTTTCATAAAAACTTAACATCTAAAATTGATACTAATTTTACAACATTTATTAGGTAAGATGTGTTATTAATATTTTTAAAAAACAGTAATAACTGATATTAAAAAATATCACATACCTCGTATTTTGCCTCTGGTATCTTTAAAAAAACAAATTTATCGCTAAAATTGAGTTTTTTTTCATTATTTTGCGTCCTAATAGAAATAACCTATTTATTATAAGATTAATTACCCTATTCCTGCGTAGAACCACTAATGGCAAAATTACTGATTGTTGATGACGAAAAAAGTATTCGAGATGCCTTGCGTGACATTTTAGAATATGAAGAATACGAAGTAAATGAAGCAAAAGATGGCGAAGAGGGACTCGAAATGCTGTTAAAAACCCAGTATGATGTAGCTCTCTGCGATATAAAGATGCCGAAACTTGATGGACTTGAAATGCTGTTGAAAGCCAAAGAAGAAGGTGTAATGACTCAGTTTGTTATGATTTCGGCTTTCGGAAACGTTGAAAATGCGGTAGAAGCCACCAAACGTGGAGCTTATGATTTTATTACAAAGCCACCTGATTTAAACCGTTTGCTCGTAACAGTACGGAATGCCATTGAAAAGAGCAAAGATGTGCAAGTAATAAAAGTTCTTAAAAGAAGAATTTATAAAATCAATGAAATTGTTGGCGAGTCTGACCTTATCAAGAAAGTGAAGGAAACTATCGACCGTGTTGCTCCAACAGAAGCACGTGTATTGATAACTGGCCCTAACGGTTCGGGTAAAGAAATGGTTGCCAAGCAAATTCACGAGAAAAGTAACCGTTGCAATCAATCTTCGGTGGAAGTAAATTGTGCGGCGATTCCTTCGGAATTGATTGAAAGTGAACTTTTTGGACATGAAAAAGGAGCTTTTACTTCGGCAATTAAGCAAAGAATTGGTAAGTTTGAACAAGCCGATGGCGGTACACTTTTCTTAGATGAAATTGGCGACATGAGCCTTTCTGCCCAAGCAAAGGTGCTTCGTGCTTTGCAAGAAAGTAAAATCACTCGTGTAGGGGGCGATAAAGAAATAAAAATCAATGTGCGTGTAATTGCGGCAACTAACAAGGATTTACGAAAAGAAATTGCAGAAGGGAATTTCCGTGAAGATTTATTTCATCGTCTGAATGTTATTCCAATTCATGTACCTGCTTTGGCTGACCGCAAAAATGATATTCCTTTATTAACAGATAAATTCTTGAATGATGTTGCCGAAGAATATGGTGATGCTACCAAAGATTTTGAAGCGGATGCGTTGGAGTATATGAAAAATTTGCCATGGTCAGGAAATGTGCGTGAGCTACGCAACGTGGTAGAACGCCTCGTGATTATGTGTGGGCCAACAATCACACTTGATGATGTGAAATTGTATGCAGGAATCGGATTTTAAATAGTCTAAGGACGACGACAGATCATAAAAAGCCATGTTGAGTTTCTCAACATGGCTTTTTATGATTTCAGAAAGATAGCTATCGAATAGATTCCTTTGCTATCGTCTAATTGACTTAATATACAAACTCTCCCAATTCGCTTTTTATCGTTACTTTTTTGTTTTCTGCTGCCTCAACTCTACCGATAATTTGGGCATCAATTCCAAATGATTGTGATATTTCGATAATTCGTTGAGCATGAACTTCGTCAAGATAAACCTCCAAACGATGTCCCATGTTGAAGACTTTATACATCTCTTTCCAAGATGTTCCGCTTTGCTTTTGAATCAATCTGAAAAGTGGAGGAATTGGGAAAAGATTGTCTTTAATGACGTGTAGATTTTCGATAAAATGTAAAACCTTGGTTTGAGCTCCACCGCTACAATGCACCATGCCATGAATATGCGGACGAAGTTCGTCTAAAAATACTTTTGCCACAGGTGCATAAGTGCGAGTAGGGGAGAGGATAAGTTTACCGATGTTTGTACCTATAATTTCTTCGGTTAATTGCTTTCCGCCACTGTAAACAAGCGAATAATCAATTTCTTCATCAAAACTCTCAGGGTATTTTTCAGCATAAATTTTTGATAAAACATCGTGGCGTGCTGAGGTTAAACCATTGCTTCCCATACCGCCATTGTATGCTGTTTCGTAAGTTGCTTGACCATACGAAGCCAAGCCTACAATTACATCGCCCGCTTTGATATTATCGTTTGAAATAATATCGCTTCGCCTCATTCGTGCAACAATAGTGCTATTAACGGCAATCGTGCGTACCAAATCACCTACATCGGCGGTTTCACCGCCTGTGCTGTAAATTTCAATGCCGTTGCTACGAAGCATTTCCAAGCATTCTTCCGTACCGTTAATAATTTCTCCGATTACTTCGCCTGAGATTTTATTTTTATTTCTATCAATACTCGACGAAATAAGCATTGGGCCAACAGCTCCTACACAAATCAAATCGTCGGTATTCATCACGATTGAATCTTGGGCAATGCCACGCCAAACCGAAATATCACCCGTTTCTTTCCAATATAGATATGCTAATGATGTTTTTGTGCCAGCACCGTCGGCGTGCATGATGTTGCAATAGTCGGCATCTCCGCCCAAGGTATCGGGTGAAATTTTGCAGAATGCTTTCGGAAAAAGCCCTTTGTCGAGTTTTTCGATTGCTTTATGAACATCTTCTTTGGCGGCAGAAACGCCACGCTGCATATAACGGTCAGTCATTTTCAGAATTCTTTTTTGAACTGCAAAGGTACTTGTTTAATGTATAATGTAAAATAGATAGTTAAAAATTGTCTATTTCTTATTAATTTTTGTGAAAAAACGCATTATTATTTTATTTTTTTTCTCTTCTTCAAATCAAATTTTTCGCCTTTTTGGAGCATAACAAACTTCATTTCATTAGTTGCTTTCAATGCTTCGAAAATCATTACTTGACTTTCGCCTAATACTTCTGCATAGCGGTTTTGCTCCACTACTAAAGCCGTATTTTCGTCAATGCCAACGCCGAGCAAAGTCGGGTTTTTGAAAATCAAACCAATCAAACGATTTTGTCTTTGTCGCTTGATAAAATGTTGGTCCACAATCATTTCATTGACTAAACCTAAGCCTTTTTTTGTTTCAACTTTTGAGCCGTCAATTAACTTGAAATCACCTTCACCACTTATCATAATTTCCGACATAATTGCCGTTCCTGCACTTGTTCCTGCAAAAACTACGCTATTTTTATACATTTCGTGCATCATTTTGAATAATTCCTCATCTTTCAAAACCTCCATGATTCGGTTTTGGTCGCCACCACAAAAAAATATGCCTTTTGCTGTTTTAAGTTGTGTTAAAAGTTTAGCTTTCGTTTCAGCATTTAATGGAGATAATGGAGCATTTTCAACCGAAATTTTTGAAAGATCTGCTACTTCATTTCTAATATTTTCAAAAGCCTTTTCTTGCTCGCCACTTGCCCACGGAATGACCAGTATTTTGCCATTTTCATTGCCGCTAAATTCTATGAATTTTGTCAGAATATCGGGTGTTCGTTTGCCACCGCCAATTAAAATTAGTCGTTCTTGGGCAAAACTTAAATTGGACAATAAAAAGAGAGCGAGTAATAATTTTCGAGTCATTTTTTCAGAATAAATTTTTTAAATGCTTTTTAGTAGGTGATTTTGAAGTATATTTCAGTCATTATTATATTTAACTAAACTTATACTTCTCTATCAAATCTATGAAAAAAAGTTTAATTCTTTTGCTTTTGGCGTTTGCTTCTTGCAGAAATACTACGCAACAAGCTTGGCAGCTTACAGAATTTGTAAAACAGGATTCCGAAAACCCCATTTTGAGTGCAGTCGATACTACTACTTTTAATGACCCAATTCTTCAAAAAACTATTAATTGGGAAGCAAAAGATGTATATAATCCTTCGGCGGTGGTGCGTGACGGAAAAGTCTATTTGCTTTATCGAGCAGAAGATACTTTGAAAGTTGTGCAAGGGACTTCTCGTTTGGGTTTGGCAGTGAGTGAAGACGGTATTCATTTTAAGCGTCAGACAAAACCTGTTTTTTTTCCTGCCAATGATTTTATGAAAAAATACGAATATCCAGGTGGTTGCGAAGACCCTCGTTTGGTGGAAACAGAAGATGGGAAATATATTTTGACTTATACAGCTTATGACGGAAAAACAGCTCGGCTGTGTATTGCTTCGTCGCTAAACTTACAAAATTGGACAAAAGAAGGATTGGCATTTAAAGAGCCTAAAAATGAAAGTTTGTGGTCAAAATCTGGAGCAATCATTTGTAAGAAAGTAGGTGAGCGATTTGTAGCAACAAAAATTAATGGCAAATATTGGATGTATTGGGGCGATACCAATTTGTTTTTGGCAAGTTCGGATAATTTGACCGACTGGAAAATTTTGGAAGATGAGTCAGGAAAACCCAAGCCAATCGTAAAGCCACGTGATGATAATTTTGATAGTTGGCTGGTCGAATCTGGTCCTGCGGCATTTATTCGTAATGATGGTATATTCCTTATATATAATAGTGCCAACAAAGGCTTTCAGAATAAAAGCAAAGATAGCAGAAATGCCTACCGTGCAGGACAATTGCTTTTTGACAAAAATGACCCATCAAAAATTATTGACCGCTCAAAAACTTTTTTCTTTGAACCCGACAAACCTTACGAACTCGAAGGACAAGTAAACCACGTAGTTTTTGTAGAAGGTTTGGTAAATTTTAAGAATAAATGGTTTTTGTATTATGGTACAGCCGATTCTAAGATTGCAGTGGCTGTTAGTAAAGAATAAGAGAAATATTGGGAGGTTTTTTTAAAATCCTCCCAATAGACTTGTTGCAATGGGAGTTTCGATTTATAAAATCAAGTGATTTTTTGCTTGATTGAGGCTTAAATTTGAGTTCGTAGTGAAGCTACGGACGAAAATTTAAACGAATAATCTTCCATTGCAACAAGTCTAATATATATTACTCCCAATTTAATAATTTTTCTAAAGCCTCATCAACTTTATCAAAGTCAAAATCATTGATGGTTTTGTTCATCATTTTCGTAATTTCGTCATTACATAAATTACCAATACTTCCTTCGAGCGTATGATTCAGCTCACGTTGTGCTTCGTAGCTTCCGCCAAAAATCTCTTCTTTTACTTGCAAATACGCATCTCTAAAAGGTAAGCCATGCATCACTAATTCATTGACCCGCTCTACCGAAAAAATCGGGTCATATTTTTTATCTTCCAAAAGATTTGTTTTTACTTCAATATTTGAAAGCATGAAATGAGCAATATCCAAACACTCTAACATCTGGTCGAAAGCAGGCATCAAAATTTCTTTCAAAATCTGCATGTCTCTATGATAGCCACTTGGGAGATTGCTTGTAACGAAAGCCAATTCAGTTGGAAGCCCTTTAAGGCGATTTGTTTTTGCTCTCAAAAGTTCGGCCACATCAGGGTTTTTCTTATGAGGCATGATACTGCTGCCTGTCGTAAAATCGTCGGGAAGGGTCAAGAAACTAAAATTCTGAGAATTATAGAGACAAATATCCATCGCCATTCTCGATAGGGTTGTAGCCAATGAAGTAAGTCCCGAAAGTACCACATACTCCGTTTTTCCACGAGTCATTTGGGCATATACTACATTATAATTAAGGTCGTCGAAACCTAACAGTTTTGTAGTCAAAGTTCTATTTAATGGGAATGAACTTCCATAGCCAGCTCCCGAACCTAATGGGTTTTTATTGACTACTTTATAAGCTGCATGCATTACTACGATATCATCAACCAAACTTTCGGCATAAGCACCAAACCACAGCCCAAACGACGAAGGCATAGCGATTTGCAAATGTGTATAGCCAGGCAATAAATCATTTTTATGTTTATTACTTAGTTCGATCAGTTTATGAAAAAGTTGCTCGCCTTGGGTTACAACCTGCCGTACTTGATGACGCATAAAAAGTTTTAAATCGACCAATACTTGGTCGTTGCGAGAGCGACCGCTGTGAATCTTTTTTCCTGCATCGCCGAGTGCTTGTGTGAGTAGCCATTCTACTTGTGAATGTACGTCTTCAATATTTTTTTCTATTAAAAACTTGCCATTTAAAATATCATTATATATCTTTCGACATTCTTTGAGAATCAACCCTAATTCTTCGGTTTCGAGTAAGCCGATACTCTCTAACATAATGGCATGTGCCATTGAGCCGAGTACGTCAAACTCTGCTAAATACATATCCATTTCACGGTCTCCGCCAACCGTAAATTTTTCAACTCGGAGGATATCCTCCCTTTTAGATTTTTTTTTACTGCTTTCCTTTTGCCAAAGTTTCACTTGATTGTGGTTTTATTACACCACAAAGTAACGGTGATTTTCTTTGGAAATGAAGTCATTTAAGAGTTTTTTGGATGAGTGTATCCGCATGCTAATTTTTAGCATGGTTTTTGCAGACGTTAGAGCAATGGATTTTATTCCAGAATTTTAAATAGTGGCTTTTTTAATTAAAAACATCATTTTTTATATATTTTTAATGAAAAAAAATATTGGAATCATAGTTACAGGTTTGGCACGAATTTAGATAAGAGGAGGCAATTGTTGGTTTCAAATATCGTGCCATAATACTTGATTAGATTTGATTTTTGAATTCTATACCTTTTTGAATATAAATGTGGATTTTGAAATTGGTTTTTTATAATTTATCAGTTACATTCCATATTATTTTAATAAATGAGTTTAACACAAGTAAATCTCCTTCGTGGGATTTAAATTTTACTGCTGAATGAAACTTTACACTATAAAAATGATGAATAATTACGCTGTTACTCTTCTTAGGAGAAATGTAGATTTTGCTGCATTCTTTTTGTTTTCACACTTCTCATTTTTTGCACAAGTAGAGTCAAGTAAAAAAAGTAAACACAAGCTTTAAAGAATATAAGCCAATTGTTGGTAAAACTTCCATTGGGCTTGATTTTTGAATATTATACCTTTTTGAATATAAATGTGGATTTTGAAATTGATATTTTTAATAATTTATCAGGCACAATTCATACTATTTTGAGTCATAAGTTTAAAACAAGTAAACCTCCTTCGTGGGGCCAAATGTTACAGTTATTTACTATTGAGTGAACCTTTACAATATAAAAATGATGAATAATTACGCTGTTACTCTTCTCCGAAGAAGCGTGGCTTTCGCTACATTCTTTTTGTTTTCACACTTCTCTTTTTTTGTAATAGAGAATCAAGTAAAAAATGCAAATACAAGCTTTTAAAGAATATAAGCCAATGGTTGGTAAAGCCTCTCATTGTGCCTAATTTTTTAATTTTATACCTTTTTGAATATAAATGTGGTTTTTGAAATTGATATTTTTATTAACTTATCAGAAACCTTCCATACTATTTTGAGTTATTAAATACAATACGAGTAAACCTCCTTCGCGGGGCTAAAATATTACTGTTTTATACTATTGAGTGAACCTTTACAATTTTAAAATGATGAATAATTTCGTCCAAACTCTACTACGTAGGAGCGTTTTTCTTGCTGCATTTTGTATTTATGCAACCTACTCTTCATTTGCTCAAACTATATTGGGTGGAGTGAACCTTGGAAACCTGCCAAATTATCACATGGTTTTTACAAATGGTAGCGTCGATGCAAACTGGCAAGGTGCCACGAAGGGCTTTGCAGGAAATATGGCTATTAAAGGAACAATCGCTACTGAACGAACTTCTGGTAGTGTTCCGTTTGCAGGAACGATTTTTACAAATGATAATACATTGAGTGCTTGGCAAGGTATAGTTGACCAAAATGCAGGTCAAGCTACGGCATCTTTAAATCAATCAACTGTTATTAATGGATTAAACGCGGACCTTGAAAGTGCATTTAATCAAATAAATTCATTATCTGCTACCAGTGGTTATTCTAATGTTTCCTCAACCTCATTAAATGGTTTAAACACGCAGAATAATATCAACCAGACTTTTGTGATCAACATTACCAGCGGATTGCAAGTTTCCAGCCAAATTGTTATTACTGGTGATGCGGGAGATATATTTATTTTGAGATGGGATAGTGATGCCATTTTTAGTAATGGATATAATGGTCAGGTAAAATTTCAATCAGGTGGTGGTATAATTCCAGCAGGAAATCTTAAGCCAACAAACTTTATAAATGTTGCTGGCGACATAAACAGTAGTGGTGGTGGAGGTAATCCGCCTTTGCCTTTTCCACAAGGTCCTCGACTAAATGACGGTTCGGGTGCATTAGTCAATGGTGGAGCTGATTTTAATGGTGGAGGTTTTTTTACAGGATATTGGTTGACTACTGGCTCACCCGATAATTTGGATGGTAGTAATCAGCCCTTCGGAAATACTGCTTCTTTGAGTAATGGTATTTTTGTTGGAGGGTGGTATTCAAAGACTAACAAATTTAGCATGACTTCGGGTACAAGTGGAGTATATGTATCGCCTCCTACTTCTATTTGTACACCACCTTCTTTAGTCATTAGTAGTACAATATCGCCAATTTGCACAAAGAGCAATGGCTCGGTTACAGTTACTGCAACTGGTGGTACTGGTACGTATGAATACAGTAAAGATAATTTTGCAACCAAACAAACATCTAATGAATTCACAGGTTTGTCAGCGTCGTCGGCTCCAGGTACTACCTATACTTTTTATGTAAGAACAGTTAACATCCCAACTTGTGTGGGTACAGTAACTACTACACTTACTTGTCAAGAATGTAATACAGTTATTTCGGGTAATATAACCAATGTTACAACAATAAATGGTACAAATGGAGCAATTGATGTAACGGTTACTGGCGGAATTGCCCCATATACTTATTTATGGAACGATGGTGCTACAACACAAGACCGTACTAATTTGAAAGCGGGGGTATATTGGGTAACTGTGACTGATGCACAAGGATGTAGCAAAATGTGGCAATTTATTATTACACAACCAGGAGATAACTGTATTGGTTTCCGTACACAAACACAGGGTGGTTGGGGAAGCAAAGGAAACGGAGAAAACCCAGGAGTTTACCGAGATGCTAATTTTGTAGGGGCTTTCCCAAGTGGCTTAACCGTTGGTTGTGGTACTAAACTGTTGAAACTTACTACTTCACAGGCAGTTGAGGATTTCTTACCATCTGGTAGTACCCCTTCTGTTTTACCATCAGGTACTTTAATTAACATTGGTGGTCTTTATAGTAATGTTCTTGCTGGGCAAGTTGTTGCTTTAACACTTAATGTTGGTTTCGATAATTATGATGTTAATTTTGGTTCATCATCAACAAATCTTAAAAACTTAATAATTAACTCTGGCACTTTCTCTGGGAAGAATGTACAGTTTCTTTTAGATGAAGCAAATAAAGCATTGGGTGGTTGTTCATCGACCTATTCACTTTCTGATATTAATAATGCTGTGTCTTCAGTTAATGAAAATTATGTTAACGGAACATCAACAGGAGGTTTCCTAAGTTGTTGTAATGTGCCAACACCAGTTATTACTGCTAAGCCAGGTACTACTGTTTGTCCAGACCAATCAGTAGGTTTAGAAGTATCTAATTGTACAGGTGGAGTTTTACTTTGGAATACTGGTGCAACAAGTACTGCCATCGTAGTTGTTCCTTCTATCACTACTACTTATACTGTAACTTGTAATGTAGGTAACTGTACAAGTGCTGCTGCTTCTATAAAAATTACTACAAGCGGCACGTGTACTGGTAATGACCCAATTTGCTTATCAGGAACGAGGGTAGTCAAAGATAATATTGAGTGTAATAATAATACACCTTATGCGATTTGGTTTAATGACTTGATAAGCTCGACCCAATCAGACTACAAATATTTTAAAGTCAAAACCGGTAAATTAACTGAGTATTGTGATGGAACCGCCATTCTTGATATTACTGCTTGTGCAGTAGGAGGAGGAGCAAGCGATTGTATCAAATTGTCAGTAAATTATGGTGGACGTACAGCTACCCCCCCAATGGGAAGTCCATATAAAAATACACATTGTGATGGCTATAATCCAGCAACTAATGATTGGTATTATTATCCAAATGTTACTGTAGGAACTTTCACAGGTGATGCGGGTGGTATTTATAAAGATCTTACGGGTACTTATACTACCAATAGTTTCTCATTCCAAATAGGTACTGGTGCTAACCTAAACGAAACCGCAAAATTTGGGGGTAGTGGATGGTTCAATATCATTATTACTAATGACGGTGTAAATAACTGGTCGTCTTCATCTAAGCATGGCGATTTGAACTTTAATTTAGATCCAATTTCACCGTTTCCATTATTCGCAACGGCATCAAGCAACAATGTTTGTGTGGGTGGAGATATGAGCTTAAATGCCTCTTTCCAAGGAAATGTTCCATGTACGATTGCTTATTCTTGGAAAAAACCTAATGGTACAGTATTTAGCAGCATGCAAAGTGTTTCATTAACCAATATTCAAGCAAGCGATGCTGGAATTTATACCGTAACGGCTACTTATACATCAGGTAGTAAAACTTGTTCGGCTACTGCCACAGTGAATGTTACAGTGAAAACAGACTGCAATAATACCCCTCCGTGTGCACCAAACTGTACACCACAGACCTTAGTTTCTTGGAATATGAACAGTTGTGATACAGGTTCAGGTGGAAACTGGTATGGAGAATTCACCCCAGTTATTAATTTTGGAGGTTGTGCAAATATTAGTGCATCTACTATATTTAGAATAAACCCTGACGTAAATACGCATTCATGTGTTACTGATGGCAACGGCGGAGCCGCAATGTGTATCAGAGGTTTAGATGGCACAACTTATGGTAGCCACGAAGAAAGAGCAGTAAGGTTTAGCACTACCGTTAAGCCAAATGTAGGGAATGCCCACAAGGTTACACAACTTTCATTCCGTTATAAACGAACTGGCTATAATTGTGCCACAGGTGGTTCTCAGAATTTAGCTGTCCTCGTTTTCAAAAATGGCACTAAAATATATGAAGAGGCTATCAGTGGTCTAACATCAACTTGGGTTCAGAAGACAATTAGTTTTACAAATGATGCCGATTTTATTTCAAGTTCTCAGACAACTTATGACTTTGAAATCGTAGGTTATAATCCAACAGGTGGATGTTCGGTATGGGAAATAGATGATGTTAAAATAGATGGATGTTGCGGGCCACCATCTACCACTCCTGCACCAACTGTTGTCTCGGTTGATGTTTGTTCAGGCGATAATGCAATGCTTACAGCAACAGGATGCTCAGGAATAGTAAAATGGTATGCCACCGCAACGGGTACTACAGTTTTAGCAAGTGGAATATCGTTTTCGGTAAATAATATAACAGCAGATGCAACGTATTATGCAAGTTGCACTTTAGCAAACTGTGAAAGTTCAAGAACTTCTGCAACAATCACAGTAAATCCATTACCAACAAATATAATTCCAAATTTAACTATCTGTAATGGAGCAACAGCTATGTTGACAGTAACAGGTTGTATAGGAGGAACAGTAATATGGACAGGAGGTACAACAGGAACAAGCCTTACAGTTAGTGCAGCAGGTACCTATACTGCCATTTGTACAGTTATAACTAATGGAAATGCGTGTTCGACTTCTGCTGTAGGGGTTGTTACAGTTAATCCTGCAGTTTCAATCAATGTGCCAGATTTAACACTTTGTAATGGAACAACAGGTATATTGACAGCAACGGGTTGCACAGGAGGAACAGTAACATGGACAGGAGGTACAACAGGAACAAGCCTTACAGTTAGTGCAGCAGGTACCTATACTGCCACTTGTTCGGTTACAGCCAATGGAAAAACTTGTTCAGCTTCCGACGTAGGAATCGTTATTGTCAATCCTCTCGTTACACTAAATGTTGATGATAAAGAAATATGTGCAAATATTTCAACTACGCTGACAGCCACAGGTTGTTTAGGTGGAACTATCTCTTGGACAGGACCAAATATTGCAGGAAGTACTACGGGGGCAACTATCAATATCAACGGACAAAGTGCAGGCTCATACTCTTATGTAGCAACTTGTAAGACTATTCTAAATGTCAAAGAATGTTCAGCCTCTGATAATGCAATTTTAACAGTCAATCCGTTACCGACAGTTAGTTTAACACCAACAAATATTAGTTGTAATGGTGCAAAAGACGGAAAAATTTTAGCAACAGGAAATGGTGGTACACCACAATATACATTTAGTATAAATGGTGGAACATTTACAACACCAGCCGCTGGGTCAAATTTATTTACAGGTTTAGACCCAAATACAACTTACACTATTACAGTACAAGATACAAAAGGTTGTATAGGGACAGCAACAACTTCGCTTACACAACCAACGAAAGTAATAGCGAGTATTATTGGTACGAACTTGACTTGTCATGCAGATTTAACAGGAAAGGCGAACTTAACGGCAAGTGGTGGTACGGGAGTATTGAAATACTTGTGGAGCAACGGAGCAACAACGGAAGATTTAACAGGCTTGGCAGCAGGAACATACAGTGTCAC
>NZ_JAYWCU010000246.1:0-16028 GCF_043780375.1 Emticicia sp.
TTTACCCCACTCTGTCTTTTTTTGCTAAAAATTAAAATAATACAATTTGAGTCAAGTTATCTTAAAATAATTATACTTTAAACCCGTAATTCGCATAAAGTAGTTTTATCAAAGATAGATAATAAATCAGAAGATGATTTAAGGGTAGATTTCGTGATGAAACAAATCGGTATTGAAAGTTTTTTGCAGTTGGGGCTAAATGGAAAAGGTGTAACTATTGGGGTAATTGATGCAGGTTATTTTGGGGCAAACGATACTCCAACTTTGAAGCATTTGTTCGATAAAAACCTCGTTTTAGGTACAAAAGATTATGTAAACCCAAAGAAAGTAGATTATTTTGGAGAAAGAGAAACAGCATCTGATTTTCATGGGACTGAAGTTTTGAATGCCATCACGGGGCGAAATATCAAAGAAAATTATCAATTAGGTTTGGCTACAAATGCTAATTTTTATTTGGCTCGTACTGATAGTGGAAACAAGGAATTTAGAGGTGAAGAAGACAATTGGATGGCCGCCATGGAATGGATGGATAGTTTGGGTGTAAGACTCATAAATACTTCATTAGGCTATGCAAAAGGATTCTCGAATCCTAAAGAAAGTTATTTGCCCGAGCAAATGGATGGGAAAACCAGCGTGATTGCACGAGCAGCTAAAATTGCTGTTGAAGAAAAAGGAATGATTGTAGTAGTGTCGGCAGGAAATGAAGGTGATGACAATAGTTGGCAAATCGTTTCAACTCCTGCTGATGTAGAAGGCGTGATTGCAGTAGGAGCAACCAACGAGCTGGGTATGAAAATGGGTTATAGTAGTATTGGGCCAGAGTTTTTGGCGTATAATAAGCCCAATGTTTCGTGTTATTCGCTCTTTGGTACTTCGCTTGCTGCACCAGTAATTACAGGTTTTGTGGCTTGTTTGCTTCAAGCAAACCCTCGTTTGAGTAACAAAGAAATTAAGAAGATTCTCGAAAAATCATCAAGTTTATATCCTTTTGCTAATAATTTTATAGGCTATGGCGTGCCAAATGCTCAAAAAGCCATAGATTTAACAAATAATATTGAACCCAAAATTATTACAAAAACAATAGAAATATTAGAGGGTAAAAAGCAAGCCGAAATTGCATTACAAGCTGGAGAAACAGTAGTTGTTTTTAATAAAAAATCACCTTTTCAAGTTATTTCTCAAGAATCATTGAAGCCAAAATATAATTTTATTTCACTGAAACGCAACCCACATGTAAAGCAAACAACCGTGATTACTCAAAATGAAGTAATTGAGGTTATTTGGAAGTAAGCAGTGTTTTTCGACTTACACTACTTTCGCAGGAAGTCTAATGTTTAAAAATCAGGATTTTATTCAATTAGATAGTAATTTTAAGTTTCAAAAAAAACAAATTAATCTTTACGACATTATGAAATCATTAATCGGATTACTGTGCATTTGTTCAATTCTTATCTCATGTAATACAGCAAGCACATCAAAACCAAAAATTAATCCGTTGCTTGGCACTTGGCAATTACTTTCAGGTACAACCATCGAAAAAGGAGATACAGTCATCACTAATTATACTAAAAATCAATCTTTTATTAAAATCATCAATGAAACACATTTTGCTTTTCTGTTACATGACCTGAAAAAAGGAAAAGATTCTACTTCCACTTTTTCATCGGGAGGTGGTACCTATTCTTTAACGGATAGCATTTATGTAGAACATTTGGAATATTGCAGCGATAGAAATTGGGAGGGAAATGATTTTACGTTTATAGTTACCATCATGGGAGATACTTTGGTACAGCAAGGAATTGAAAAAGTAGAAAATGCGGGTGTTAATAGAATAAATATTGAAAAATATATTAGAGCAAAAAAGTAACAAATTTCATGAAGGTGTCTATCTACTAACTTGGTTTACAAAATAAGGCATTCTCAGTCGTTTGTTCGTAACATACTGAATCTCTAATGCCACCCTTCCTTCATATTAAGTTAAAAACGAACGCTTCAAAAAGTAAAAATCCTACAAAAAATTCTAAAAAATTGAGAATTTTTTTATCGTTCTTACACATTTCAATGCCCTTTTAACTAATATGTTGGCATTGGTATAATTATCACTTACTCAGAATTCATTTATTTCTGGCTTGTTATTATTGATATAATTATATTTTAAAAATAGATTTGCTAAAATTTAACAATAAAATATAACTAATTATTAAAAAAAATTAATAATTTTGAGATGTTATCAATAAACCTTAATTATTTAAACAACCAGCTTTATGAAATGTAAGTTTTATCTTTTTAAATCAAGGTACTTATTAGTGCCGCTCTTATTACTATCGTTCTGGACGTTTGGTCAGAATACATCGGTTACAGGAAAAGTAAGCGATAACAATGGCGAAGCCATTATCGGTGCAAGTATTGCCGTAAAAGGTACTACAAAAGGTGTAGGAACAGACATCAAAGGTAGCTTCAAAATCGAAGTGCCAAGTAGTTCGTCTATTCTTGTTATTTCGTTTGTTGGCTACGATACGCAAGAAGTAGTTGTTGGAAACAAAACTAATTTCGATATTGTACTACTTTCAAGAGACAATGTTTTGGATGAAATGGTAGTAATTGGTTACGGTACACAAAAGAAATCAGATTTAACTGGTGCGGTTGGTTCAGTAAAACAAGAACAACTATTAGAACGCCCCGCAGCTTCTCTTAACCAAGCTCTCTCAGGTAGAATGTCGGGAGTACAAGTAAACACTAACTCTGGCCGCCCAGGGGGTAGAACAACTATTCGAGTGAGAGGCTTTAGTTCAATAAACTCATCGAACAACCCATTATATGTAATTGATGGTGTAATGCTACCTCAAGGAAACCAGTCGCAGTTTAGTTCGGCAATTGACTTCATCAATCCGAATGATGTTGTTTCGGTTGAGGTTTTGAAAGATGCTTCTTCAACCGCAATTTATGGAGCCAGAGGTGCCAACGGTGTGATTTTGATTAGTACCAAAAAAGGTAAAGCAAGCGAAAGTCAGGTAACTTACAGCTCTGATTTTAGTGTAAATACGATTGGACCAAACCGCCCTGAAGTTTTAAATGCCAAACAATACATGGCAGTTGAGGACTTGGCTTGGGCAAATATGCAAAAATATGACCCAGTAGGCTGGAATGCAGGCAAATGGGCATACTTAAACCCAAAATTGCGTCGTACTGACCCTCGTGTATTCGATGCACAAGGAAATGCTTTGTTTGATACCGACTGGTTCAAAGAATCTTCTCAAAATAAATTATCGCAAAACCATCAGTTAGGATTCAATGGTGGAAATGAACGTACGCAATATTCATTCTCGTTGGGTTATAGAGATGACCAAGGTCTTATCAAAACTACCTATTTGAAACGTTATTCAGGAAGATTTACAATTGACGACCAAATAAAAAAATGGCTGAAAGTAGGTGGAACGCTTGCGTATAACAATCAAACAGAGCGTTTGTCGGATGTTAATGATGCTGTTTCTCGTCAGATTGTAGAAGATTTTCCGTTTCTGCCTGTTACATACGCCGACGGAACTTATGCAAATAACAGAGAATTTCCTTTTGCTGAGGGAAGTTTTAGTTCGGTTCACCGTCTGATGGGTCGTCAATTTATATTTAACACCCAGACAACAACGGGCTCGTTGTACTCAAATATTACATTTGCCAAAGGCTTAGAAATGAAAACTGTTTTTGGGACAAATATCATCACTCAAGAAAATAACCAGTCGCAAACCAGAACTTTGGCAATCGGACAACAAGGAACAGCCTCTGCGTCTAATCAAAAGCAAACATTTTGGTCATTAGAGAATTTCTTGACTTACAATAAAACCTTCAATAAAATACATTCATTTACTGGATTATTGGGAGTTTCGTGGCAACAAACTAACTTCTTCAATATTGGTGCCAGTGTACAAGGCTTTGCCACCGACTACTTTGGGTTCAACAACTTAGGTGCAGGTTCTACGCTTCCTGCGGTAGGTTCAGGAGCTTCTCGTTTTGCCTTTAATTCATATTTTGGTCGTATCAACTATAGCTTGAGCAACAAATACTTGTTTACATTTACGGGTAGAGCTGATGGTTCGTCAAGATTTGGAGAAAATGACAAATATGCGTTTTTCCCATCGGGAGCATTCGCTTGGAAGATTTCGGAAGAAGAATTCTTGAATAAAAACACCATCATTTCTAACTTAAAACTTCGCACAAGTTATGGCTTGACTGGTAATTCCGAAATTCCATCTTACTCGTCGTTGTCATTGCTAAGTTCAAACTATGCTACTATCTTCAACGATACACGTGTGTCAGGAACTGGTATTTCTCGTTTGGCAAATCCAAACTTAAAATGGGAAAAAACAGCTCAGACAGATATTGGCTTAGAAATAGGTTTATTTAGTGGTCGTATTAATATTGAAGCTGATTATTATTATCGTAAAACATCTGATATGCTACTTGATGCTCCTGTACCGCAAACAAGTGGCTACGGAACTATCAGACGTAACGTTGGTTCGATGGAAAACAAAGGTTTTGAGTTTGCTGTAAATACTATAAATATTAACACTACTAAATTCCGTTGGAACACAAACTTCAATATTTCATTTAATAAAAACAAAGTTCTTTCGTTGGCAACACCTTCTGATATATTCAACGTAGGTGGGCCCAACTTTACGAACCCTACTAATATTATTCGTATAGGTGAGCCTGTTGGTTCGTTTTGGGGACTTACTCGTTTGGGCGTATGGAGCGAAGCAGAAAGAGACCAAGCTGCCAAATTTACGAGTTATCGGAATGGTCTAACGATTCTTCCAGGCGATATTAAATATTTGGATGTAAACGGTGATAACGCAATTACAGATGCCGACCGCTCAATTATCGGAAACGGTAGCCCGAAATTCTGGGGAGCGTTTACTAACACATGGAAATACGGCAATTTCGACCTTACATTTGAGCTTCAATTTTCTTATGGAAACGATGTAATGATGATGAACCTCCACTCAAGTGAAGATCGCCAAGCATTGGCTAATAGCTATACTTCGGTTTTGAATGCTTGGACTCCACAAAACCAAAACACAATGATTGCTGAAATCAGAGATACAAGAGCAGGATACGTTACAAACGTTGATAGCTGGTGGATTAAAGATGGTTCTTTTTTGCGTGGTAAAAACTTATTGATAGGCTATACTTTTCCTGGAAATGTAACGAGTAAATTGAAATTAAGCCGCTTGCGAGTATATGCAACAGCTCAGAATTTCTTTTTAGTGCTTAAAGATAAAATCGTAGGCGACCCAGAGGTAACACCAACCAACCAAGGCGACGGAAATAGTGCGTTTTCGCAAGGTATGATTTGGCATAATTATCCAAAACCAACCATTTACATGGCAGGTTTACAACTAACGTTTTAATCAATAAATCATCTTGAAAATGACAACAAAAATGAAAATAAAAAATATTTCTAATAAACTAAAAATCGCACTCGTGAGTGTATTTTTGGTTGGACAAACCAGTTGCACAGACTTTTTGGAAGAAAATGCTCCTTCAAACTTAACGCCTGAGAGCTTTTACACTATTCCCGACCACGCCGAAGCTGCTTTGGCTTCTGTATATGCTGATATGAGATTCATGGGCGGTGGTGCTGGTATTTTCTCTTCTAACTGGCAACTTTTAGAAGCAATGACTGGAACTTCGACAACCGAAACGGCTCAAAACTCTGACCTTAATAACTTATATGGTTTGGTTCATGACGGAAACACGGCACACGTAGTAAACTACTGGAATGGTCTTTATAAAGTGATTGCCCAAGCCAACCAAGTGATTGTGAAAGTACCGCCAATTACGCCTATGCCAGATGCTCAAAAGAAGAAAATTCTTGGGGAAGTAAAGTTTTTACGTGCATCGGCATACTTTACTGCAGTAAGGCTTTGGGGGGATATACCGTTGGTTACGAATCCTCAAACGGCAAGTTCAGAAGATTTTTTGCCATCGAGAGCCTCTCAAGAAGATATTTATAAACTTATTATTGCAGATTTGACCGAAGCTGAAAACTCAGGTCTTACATGGATGGACGCAAGTGGAAGAGTAGGTTTGGCTGCTGTGAAAGCTCAGTTGGCTCGTGTTTATCTTACAATGGCAGGTTTTCCGTTGAGCAAAGGTGCTTCGCATTATAAATTAGCGGCAGACAAGGCTCTTGAAGTAATTACTTATTCCAACAGCAACCCTGCTGTAGTTAATCTTTTTCCTACTTATGTTGATGTGCATAAAGAGAATCAAAAAAATAAACTTGAGCACCTTTTTATGATTCAGTATAATACATTGGTAGCTGGAAATCCGATGGGAAATATGTTTCCAAACTTTAAGCCTGTAACATTCAATGGCCCAGGAGGAACTGGTAGCACTGTACCCACTCCGGCTTTTTATAAATCGTATGAAACAGGCGATCTTCGTGCAAAAGACCAAGAAGGATATTTCTATACGAGTTATTTTACCAACGGAAACGGAGCAAAATTTGATTTAGGGGCACCTTATATTTTCAAGCATTTCAACCAAACTTCCAACGGTTCAGCGGGTGTAGCGGGCAGTCGAAACGACAACCTCAATGTACCACAAATTAGATATGCAGAAGTATTATTGATTTTTGCTGAAGCACAAAACGAAGTTGGAGGTCCAAATCAGCAGGCTTACGATTCCTTTAAACGCATCAGAGACCGTGCTACTTTAATGACTCCAGCCGTAGGTAGTTACACAAAAGACTCATTCAGAGAAGCCATTTGGAAAGAAAGATGGCATGAGCTATGTTTTGAGCAAATTACATGGTTTGACATGGTTCGCCTACGTAAGGTTTTCAATGAAACAACAAAGAAATTCGACAATTTTGCAGGTCATATCAACGAAAGCTCAAAGCAACCATTGCAAGAAAAACATTTATTGCTTCCTTTGGGCAAACAAGAAATGTTGAATAATCCGAATTTAAAACCTCAAAACCCTGGTTATCCAAACTAAGAATTTGAAAGTTTATTCAGATAAGCACATTAAAAAAATCCTCTTTTAAACAAAAGAGGATTTTTTTTGACTTTCTAATACGCAAAATTTAAGATGTTGTTTAAGTTTTTTTGGTGGTAAAAAATGATGGGTTTTTACTAAATCAAGGTTGAAAAAGTAAAATTTTGCGAGCAAAATGAGCATTTTTGAAAGTTAAAAAAGGGTATTTTAAGCCCATATCAAAAAACTTAAACAACCTTTAAGGTCTTACCAGAAACTTAGTTGTATAAAACTTGCCTTTGTGGAAGCGGAAGTAGATATTTCCTACACGGACTACACTCATTTCTTTAACTTTTGAAACATTTTCAATATCATCTTCAACCGTATGAATTGAACCTTTTGTCTTTTTTGCAATTTCTATAAAATCAGACTGAAAAGCATAGTTTTTTTGATAGGTTTCACCACAAAGAATAACATGAACCTTCTTTTTTATCTTTGAAAGCGAACGCATATCTTTCACTTCGCTGCTATTGTCGGCAATCATCACAAATTCGTCAGCATCTGGAAAATGTTTTTGAGCATAAAGCAATGCTTCAATATTATTCTCTGGTTTGTCTTTATTGTTTTCTGTATTATTTATTGCTGCAAACATCGTATCCCAAAGTAATAATTCATCTCTTTTTCTTACAGAAAACATTTTTCCTGGAAGTTTTCCTCTTGTTTGTCTGCCCAGACTGTCGCAATCGGTAAAAAATACGATTCCTTTGATGGTCGTATTATCGTTGTTTTCCATCATCCAGTCAAAAACCTGTGTGGTGTAAGGAAACATACTTGTTGTGATATCGCAAACAATTACAACATTTTTCCATTTTTCAATATTTCGGTCAAGAGCTTGATAAGAGGTAAGTTCGTAGATTTTTCCAAGTTGACGCACTCTTGAAATTTTATCACTCATCGAAACGGCACTTGAAGCCATGTAACGAATTTCTTTTTCTGCCAGCCCTTGTATTTCTGGTTTGGGCATTTTTCGTGAGGCAATTTTATCTATTTTTATTTCAGCTACATTTTCTTGAGTTACTTCTGAAGTTTCGTTGAATAATTCGGGAAAAACAGGGTTTTCGTTAGGTACATAAGTTTCAATTGTTTGTTTTTTTACAATACTTTTTGCTGGAATTTGCTTTATTTCAGGCTTTTTTGTTTCAGTATTTACAGGCACATTAGGCTGAGGTACATCTAAAATAGCAGAACTTGCTTGAACGACTACATTATTATCTTTCAACCAATAAAACGACAATCCTACAATTATCACCGCTAAACTTGGAAGTGCAAAACGTAATATGTTACTAATAAATAGTTTACGCTTCATCTGTCTCCAGTCGTCTGGTGAATTATCAGGACTGAATTGCTCCAGTTTTTTTCTGATTATTCGATGAAAATTTTCTTCGTCTTGCATCATTGCATTATTCTTTTGAGCTTCTCTCGAAGCAATCCATTTGCCAAAGATAAATTTGCACGAGAAGTGCTTTCGGCAATTTTTAACATTTCTCCAATTTCTTTGTGCGAATATCCTTCAACTGCATAGAGATTAAAAACCATTCTATAATTAGTAGGCAAACTTTGTACCGCTTTCATTATATCTTCGGACGAAAGTTTGGCATAAACCGATGCGTCACCATAATTAGGGTCAGCTACATTTTCGGGTAGTTTATTTGATAATTTGCGAATATTTTTCCTAAAATGGTCAATTGCTACATTTATCATAATGCGTCTTAACCAAGGCTTTATTCGCTCAATATTCTCAATTTTATCTAAATTTTTGAAAACTTTTAGAAAACCATCGTTCATTATTTCTAAAGCATCATCTCTGTTATCACAGTAACTCATACATACCGACAAAGCGAATCCGTGAAAATGCTCATAAAATTTTTTCATGGCACTTTCCTTGCCTCGTAGGCAGTCTTCGACGACCTCCATCAAACTATTTGAAGTCAATAGCTGCTTTCTGGTTAAGGATTTAAAGTAAATTTCTGCTGTTGTTATCACGAAAAATTTACGCTTAGATGGCTTTGTATCTATGACGTAGATTTGCAGTGAAAACGCTGTTAAAATTATATATTTTCTACACTGTTATGCTCCAAAAATCAAATCATGGCCAGGCTTGCTGATGGTTGCTGGCATATTGACAATGATTTTTATGCAAATTAATTAATTATGTTATTCATTCAAAATCATTTCTTATTTGAAAAGGAAGACTTTGCTGTTAACAAAGTCTTCCTTTATTTACTTAAAATTTATAGTGAACACTTACACCACCAAAGTAATTTGCCTTACTTGGGCCAGGATTTACATCTGTCGTAACATTGGCAGGATAACCATTGCCAGGGTCGGCATCGTTAATATTATTTCCTAAAAACAAGAAAGTATAGTTGATACTATTGGTAAGATTGTTTCCTGCAAAAAATACATCAAAATCAACTTTTGGCCTTACGTGCTTATACCCAATCTTGCTGTTTAATAGCGAAAAACCTTTTACATTATTGCTATTTGCAAAATCAGTAAACACATCTCCCATAAAGTTGAGGGTATTGTTCCAATAAAAGCCAGCTTTCAGTACAACATCGAATCCTACTGAATATTTGGTTTTTGGTACACCAACAATTTGTTTACCTGAATAATCGATAATGCCACTTCCAAATTTAGTTTTGAAATCGCTATACTTAAAATCATAACTTGAAAGATGTAAAAAAGGCTCAATTTTTTTGATAAATCCTTCGCCTTTTCCTGGAATAATTAAATATCCTAAACTCAGCTCAAATCCTTTGTTTTTTTGTGTACCAGTATTTGCAAAATAGGTGTAAGTTCCTCCTGTTGGAATAACTCCAGAAAGTTGCGTCAGTTTATTTGAAATATCAATCGTAAAAAGCGAAAACTGATAATCTAATTTACTGTTGAATAATAACCCTTGAATACCCAAATCAATCATTTTTGCTTTTTCTGGCAGTAGGTCATCATTGGCTTTATTTATAGTACTAATAAATGCTGTACTTGCCGTTGGAGCATTATAACCTTCGCTATAACTCAAGTTAATTATTTGTTTTTTTATCGTTTTTTGTAAAGCAATATGCGGATTTATAGATGTTGAAAATGCTTTACTAAAAGATAAATCCTTGTTATAACCAGCTACCAAACCTAAGGGAGCTAAAAGATCGGTGCGTTTATAGTCGATATGATTTAAACTGACACCCAAAACCAAAGCTAAATCTAATCTACTAAAAGTGATACGATTATGAACAAAATAAGAGTTCTGATTGGTAATATATTTAAAATAAGAACCTTTAGAAATATCTTGAACTTTCAAAGGGTTTGCGTCGTCAGTTCCGAGAAATCTAAAATTCGAAATCAACGATCTTGACTGTTGAATTTCTGTTCCTAAATTTAATTCGTTTAAGGTATTATCGCCAAGATTTGCCTTAATATTGAAAACTGATCTAAAACCAAAATTAGGATTTACACTATTTTCATCGGCTCCCGCAGCCACTCTTTTGAAGTCTTGATTTGAGTAAAAGACAGAAGTATTATTACTGAGTTTATTTGAAAAAATATATTGATGAGTTAATGCAAATCGGGTTGCCTGAATATCATTTCTTGCATTTTTCTTAGCATAGGCAGGGTTTCCGTTATCAATTCCTGCATAATAATCAGCATAAGAAATTTGTCCTGTAACGCCTTCATGCGAGTAATTATGACTCAAAAATGCAATTACAATTTGTTTTTTGCTCAATTTAAATTCGCCCATATAGGTCAAATAATTTTTCAAGCTATTGCCACGTGGACGGTAACCACCCGACTGCAAATGGCCATAACTCAGAAACATCGACGAACTATCATTAACCACATCTAAGCGAGTATTAGATTGAAACAAACCATAAGAGCCAACAATTGCTTTCTCGGTTAATGAAACTCCTTTGTCTTCTGATGGTTTTAAGTAAAAACGAGCAACCCCACCGACACCACCACCATACATTGTTGCGGCAGGTCCTTTTATAACTTCGATGTTGTTTACCAAAGCAAAGTCGATATCGTCCATAATCGTAATACCATCGGCAGTTGTAAGCGGAATGCCATTATAATAAGCTTTTATACCCCAATTATTGAATTTCTGATCATTGCCATATCCTCTAATGATTATACGTTGCCCTCCCAATTGCGTTCTTTTATCAACTTGTACGCCTGCCATTGTTCCTAAACTTTGCTCAATAAAAGCAGGGTTATTCCTGTTTAGTTCTTCTTCGGTTAAGGCCTCTACAGTTTGAGCATGACGCTTAAATTCGCCTCGTTCTTTC
This sequence comes from Emticicia sp., assembly GCF_043780375.1. GTDB lineage: Bacteria > Bacteroidota > Bacteroidia > Cytophagales > Spirosomataceae > Emticicia. The sequence goes on from NZ_JAYWCU010000246.1 coordinate 11,322, forward strand.
GCTGTTTTTTTCTTTTCTCTTACAATTACTTCGTCAAGATTTTTTGGAACATCTTGGGCATAAGAAATGCACGAAATAAGTAGAAAATAAAATAATATAATTGTTTTTCTCATGAGATTGTTAATTTGAAATAAATGAAACAAGATTCCCGCCTTTTGATTTGTATCAAAAGAGTTTTTGAGGAATAACAAAATTTTCCAATATTAAATATTGAAAAAAAGTGCAAGAATTATTTCAAAGCGACTGAGGAGGAGCTAAAATTTTTGAACAATATGAAGAAACATATAAGGATAACAAAGGTGGAAATTTTAATTGTGGCAGATTGAAAATTGTGGTGTTAAGACTCAGTAGTGAATGTGTAGTAAGAATAGTTTGTTGAAAAATCAAAATCAGAATATCTTTTGAAGCTTCATTTAATGGGGAAGTATCACTTTGACTTTGGGCATAATACTGAATCTCAGCACAAAGATTTTGCTCTTCTTCATCAGAAATACAATAATAATTTGCTAATCCATTTTTGGTTTCAATTTTTACGACGTCATATAATTTCTCATTAAACCAAAATTCTTTTCCATCTCGTTCCCATATAATTTTGGCTAAATTTTGTTTAGAACCAATAATACAAGTTAGCCCTTCAGGAACAATATTATTGGATATTTTTAGAATTACTTGCTCTCTAATTATTTCTCTTTCAATACTCAAAATGGCTATAAAGCCACCAATTTTGAGCATAATTATAGAAAGCAAAAATATAGAGAAAAGTCTTTTCATGTATTAATATAATTGGTTACAAAAAAAACGAAAATTCAAGTAAATTCCATCATTTGACCAATACTTTTTTCTTTTTTGGCAAAACAAAATCAAAACCATTCTGAACTTTCAAATTGTATTCAAAAAATTCCAAAGCTCTTTGCATATTACTACGGTTTATGGCAACAAAGTAAGGATGTAGTCCATCACCTCGACGTACCAAGCGAGCATCTAATTTGAAAATAGTACCTTCAGGATAAAGAGCAACTAATTTTGAAGGGCAGCTCACTTTTAAATTACAAGGCACTTTTTGTCCATGAAATGTATGGAGTCGCATACGTTTTTTGCCCAAATCAAAGAAAGATTCGGCAAAAACATCTAAAAAGAAAATTTTGTTTAGTTCTGGAACTTCGTCCACTAACGACAACTGCATCAGTTTTAATCTTTTGTTTGTCATGGTAAATCAAGTGGTTAATCCATGAATATTGCAAATCTATGTAAAAATACAGAAAATATTCAAATCCATCTGTGTTTTTTTAAGCAAAAAGCGTACCTTTGCACTTTGTTTTTCGAGACATAACCAATAACATGGCAGAAGTTAAGATATTTTCAGGTACTTCATCAAAGTATTTGGCAAACCGAGTAGCAGATTATTACGGCAAAGACTTGGGGGGTGTGAGCATCAACCGTTTTGCTGATAGTGAGATTTCAGTAAGTTTCGACGAGTCAGTTCGTGGCTGTGATGTATTTATTGTGCAATCAACATTTCCACCGAGCGATAATATCATGGAGTTGTTGATGCTGATTGATGCAGCTCGTCGTGCTTCAGCTCATTATGTTTGTGCTGTAATTCCATATTTTGGATATGCACGACAAGACCGAAAAGATAAGCCAAGAGTTGGCATTGCCGCAAAATTAATTGCTAATATGCTCACTGCGGCTGGTGCAGACCGAGTAATGACAATGGATTTACATGCAGGACAAATTCAAGGTTTTTTTGATATTCCTGTTGACCATTTGGAAGGAATTTCGGTTTTTGTTCCTTATCTAAAGTCTCAAAACTTGCAAAATTTAAAGTTTGCTTCTCCCGATGTTGGTGGAGTATCACGTTGCCGAAAATTTGCTTCTTATTTTGATGCAGATATTGTGATTTGTGATAAGCACCGCAAAAAAGCCAATGAGATTGCTTCCATGCAATTGATTGGAGAAGTGGAGGGTTCAGACGTGATTTTGGTCGATGATTTGATTGATACAGGTGGAACAATGTGTAAAGCTGCCGAGCTAATAATGGCAAAAGGAGCAAACTCAGTTAGGGCTTTTTGTACGCATCCAGTTTTGTCGGGCAAAGCCAATGAAAATATCTCAAAATCAGTTTTGACCGAATTGGTCGTAACAGACTCGATTCCTTTGCGTTATGATAATGAGAAAATAAAGGTTCTTTCAGTAGCTGAATTATTTGGCAAAGCAATTGGAAGAATCCGCGATAATGGGTCTATTAGCACACTGTTTATAAATTACCAACAAAACTTAGGTTTTTAATATTAAAAGCCTGAGCATTATGTCTTTTTAACCCTCAAGGCATGATTTACACTAAAAACTACTTCTTTTGTGGGTAAAGAAGAAAAAAAATATGAAAAAAACAGAGATTGTAGGGTATCACAGAGCGAATCTCGGACGTCAGGCTTCACAAGAATTACGTGGACAAGGATTGGTTCCGTGTGTATTGTACGGAGGTGCTGAACAAGTATCATTCCATGTTCCGATGTATTTATTTCGTGCGTTGCTTTTCACACCAGATATTTACGAAGTAAATATCAACATTGAAGGAAAAGAATATACAGCGATTTTGCAAGATTCACAATTTCATCCAACTAACGATGAAATTATTCATGCTGATTTCTTGGAAATCACTCCTGATAAAGTGATTAAAGTAGAAGTGCCAATCAAATTGCATGGCCCTTCGGAAGGACAAAAGAAAGGTGGTAAGTTGGTACAAAAATTGCAAAAATTGCATATACAAGGACCAGCTAAATTTATTCCAGATTATATCAATATTGATATTAAAGATTTAGACTTAGGAAAATCAGTTAAAGTTTCTGCTATTGACCCAATTGAAGGTGTAAAAATCTTAGATTCGGCAAATAATCCAGTGGCCATGATTGCTATCCCTCGTGCATTACGTGGTGCGTAATAAAATCGAAGTTATTGTTTGCTAATAGATGTAACGGGCTGATAATCAGTCCGTTATTTTTTTTGGAAATAACACTCAGAGGTTGTTTAAGTTTTTTGATTTGGGCTTAAAATGCACCTTTTTAACTTACTCTTCGTTCAAAAAAGGCTCATTTTGCTCGCAAAATTTCACTTTTTCAACCTTGATTAAGTCAAAAAAGTATCATTTTTTTCCAGCAAAAAAAAATTTAAACAACCTCTCAATTACATCCCTCAATTTTGGCTTCAAAAATCGCCCCACTTTCGGTCTTAAAACCAGGATTTAAAATGATGCTTTTGCCAGTAGAATATAAAATGTTTGAAGAATTATTAAGTACTTTGCTTTGTGAAGTAATGTTTTCAAGAGCTGTATATTCAATATTTCCAAGAGGTATGTCTTTTACTAAATTAAGGTTTTTTTGACATTCACTATTTTTAAGTTTTATTACCCAAAAATCGTCATCTCCGTAGTTAATTGTAACATCATCACTTATGGGAGGTGCTGAATTTCCTACAACTAAATAACCATTATCAAAGGTTGTTGTTAGGCACGTTGCTTCATTATGTCCGGCTCCACCCAAAGTTTTTTCCCATATCAAATTACCATTATTAGGGTCAATTTTTATTAACCAGTAGTCAGCACTACCATGATTTCCTGTTGGGTGTCCTAAAATCTTTGAATATGACTCTCCAGCAATAGCATATTCACCATCAAAAGTTTGAACTATAGACTTACCATATTCATTTCCTTCACCTCCATAACACCTGCTCCATATTTTTTGTCCCAGATTATTGACTTTTATCGTTATAATATCACTTGTTTCAAAACCATCATGTCTATCTATTGAGTCAAAATCGTAAGAATAAGTTTCTCCTGTAATAATAAAATTCCCTTCGGAGTCTTCTATTATTGCTCTTCCAAAGTCATAATTAGAACCTCCAAAATTATTTTTCCATTGAATATCACCTACATTATTGATTTTCACTATCCAAATATCTGACCCGCCTTTATTTTGAATAAAATCACCATCAGTAGAATATGAATACCCAGTTATTGCATACCCTCCATCTTGTGTTTTCTTTATTGCACTTAAAAAGTCAAAACCTGAGCCTCCATAAGATTTTTGCCATTGAATATTACCACTATAATCTATTTTAAGTGCCCAAATATCAGTGTTACCATGATTCTCAGAAACGTCTTGGTCGTTTGACTCAGAATATCCAGCAATAATATATCCACCATCAATGGCTAAACATGCCGAGTATCCCCAATCGTTTGATGTTCCACCAAAATTTTTCTTCCATTGCAGCGTTCCTGAGCTGTTTAATCTTATTACACAGTAATCTATTTGTCCTTTAGCATTGGTAATATCCCCATTAGTAGAATTTGTATTTCCAATGCACAAAAAGCCCCCGTCAACAGTTTGTATAACTTGTTGTAAATAATCTATTCCACTGCCACCCCATGAATTTTTCCATTGGAGTTGTCCAGTATTATTTATTTTTATTATCCAAAAATCAAAACTTCCACGATTAATTACTAAATCATTGTTACTTGATTGGGAATGACCAGCAATAACATATCCACCATCTGGTGTTTCAATTACGCACTCAGCTTTGTCATACAAACTTCCACCATAAGGTTTTTGCCATTGTATTGATGGTTTTTGAGCAAGACAAGTTAATTCAAACAAATAAAAAAATAAACTAAGTAAAATGTGCTTCATGGATTTGAATTGAAATTTGACT
>NZ_JAYWCU010000247.1:0-6022 GCF_043780375.1 Emticicia sp.
CAATAAACAATAATTCTTTTACTTCATTTTCAACAGCAACAACATATACTTCTGCAACGTTTTTAAGTTGTTCTAAAGCGAGTTTTATATCAAGCATTGGCGAGAATTTTACCATATAATTATCGAATAAGTGCTTGATTGTCAATATATTAGGTTCGCAATCTTCGATTTTGAAAACTTTGTTTTTGGCGGCATCTCTGCGATGTGGGTCGATATAAAAATTGGTGGTCGAGTGAGTATTTAAATGTATGTTCAAGGTCGAGTTTTCGTTGATTACTTCAATGTTTTTTAGTCCTAAAACTTCAAAATTATGCTTGGCAATTTGAGATAAAAGTGGATTTTGCTCTACATAAACAACCGACTCAAAGACTTTTGCTAATGCCCACGTATCTAAGCCCATACCGCCAGTTAAGTCAATACATTTTTTGTTGTTTTCTTGATTCAAGGAAGTGTGAAATATACTTGCTTTATAATCTGCCGTAATCTCTGACGACGCTTGCTCGACCGAAAGAATAGGGGGGAAGATAACATTTTCGTTGGCAAACCAAGTTGGTAATTTATGTTTGGCTTTTTGTTGAGCAAGGCACTGGTCAGCAATTAAATGCAGCAAATCAGCCTCATATTTTTTCTGATTTTTTAAGATAAATGCCTGTATATCAGTTGGGCGAAATACCGTTTCATGCAGTTGTCTTGCTATTTTGTTTGCTTGCTTTAGGGTTTCTAAAACCATAGTTTGCTATGAATTATACGACAGATTTCTAATCTGTCTTAACAGTTGGATTAGTAAATAGGGCTAATTTTTCTAAATTTGCATTTTATAAAATCAAAATTATGGTAAGTTTTTGGGAAAAAGATGTTTTTTTGAAGAAATACGACATTATTATCATCGGTGCTGGTTTTTCTGGACTTTGGTTGGCATATTTTTTGAAAAAAGAGAAACCAAATCTTGATATTTGTATACTCGACTCTGGTGTTTTACCCACGGGAGCGTCAACCAAAAATGCAGGTTTTTCGTGTTTTGGTAGTCCAACCGAATTGCTTGAAAATATCGAGGTGATGGGCGTTGATGCCGCCATGTATTGGACCGAACAGCGTTTTAAGGGCATCAGGATTATTGATGAATATTTTGGTTCGGAAATTGACTACGACCCTTGTGGAGGAACTGAGCTTTTTAATGATAAAACTATTTTTGAAGAAACAAAAGAGAAAATAGCTTTATTAAATAGTAATTTAAAGTCAATTACTGGAAATAAACAACATTTTTTTGAAAATCATTCAGTTATTAATTCTTGCGGATTTAACAATTTTCAGCATGCCATTTCTAACAAAGCAGAAGGCTCAATTCATAGTGGAAAATTGGTAAATGCCTTGATGGAAAGGCTTCAAGCATTGAAAGTCAAAATGTTTTTTGGCGTAGAAGTTGCTAATTACGAAATTGAGAACGAAAATGTGACCGTATTTTCTAAAAATAACTTACAATTTCAAGCAAATCATTTGTGTATTGCTACCAATGCTTTTACTAAAAAATTACTTCCCGACATTGATTTATATGCTGGTCGTGGACAAGTTTTTATTACAGAACCTATAGCAGGATTAAATTGGAAAGGTACTTTTCATTTCGATAAAGGTTATTATTATTTTAGAAATTACAAAAACCGTGTGCTTTTTGGTGGCGGAAGAAACCTCAATTTTGAAGTTGAAAACACTGAAAACTTTGGTTTGACAGATTTAGTGCAAAATATGCTTGAAAAACTGCTTTACGAAAATATTATTCCTAAACATAAATCGGTAAAAATTGACCAGCGTTGGAGTGGCATTATGGCTTTTGACGATTCAAAAACGCCAGTTAGTAAATGCTTCAATCCACACCTTTCAATTAGTGTCAGAATGAACGGAATGGGTGTTGCTTTGGCACCTACTTTATCAGAAAATTTAGCAAAAGAAATACTTAAAAACAGAGAATTTTAGATGGAAAATTGACAAGTATTTTCTTCCATTTTATTCTTAAATTAAAAATTATGCCTTCAAACCGAAATATTGCTCTTGCCATTATTGCTTCTGCATTAGGCTTTTTTGTTGATTTATACGATATTATAATCGTGAGTGTTGTTCGTACTAAAAGTTTGCTTGCCGTTGGAGTTTCCGAAGCCGAACTGATGACTAAAGGCGTTTGGTTACTCAATATTCAGATGATTGGAATGTTGATAGGTGGCTTTTTGTGGGGAATTTTGGGTGATAAAAAAGGACGTTTATCGGTACTTTTCGGTTCAATTATTTTGTATTCGGCAGCTACTTTTGCCAATGGATTTGTTACTTCATATTCGATGTATTTGGTTTTAAGATTTTTGGCAGGAATTGGTCTTGCTGGCGAATTAGGGGCAGGAATTACGTTGGTAAGTGAACAAATGCCTCAAAAATGGCGTGGAATTGGCCCTTCAATCATTGGTTCGTTCGGAATGTTAGGAGCAATTATGGGTGCATATATTGGTGGAAAATATTCATGGGAATCAACGTATATTATTGGTGGTGCAATCGGTTTTGCTTTGCTTATTTTACGTCTGGGAGTTTTAGAGTCTGGAATGTACGAACAAATTAAAAATTCGGTAGTCAAACGAGGCGATTTACGTATTATTTTTCGAGATAAAATCAAACTCAAAAAGTATATCAGTATTTTTCTTTTGGGTTTTCCCGCATGGTACATCAATGGTGTAATCATGACTTTTACGCCTGAAATAGCCAAAGCAATGAAGATGAGCGAAATTCCTGCTGTAAGTGTGGTTTTTACGATGTATTTTCTGGGTTTTACTTTTGGCGATATTAGCTGTGGATTTGTGAGCCAATTACTAAAAAGTCGCAAAAAAGCGATTACAATTTATTTGGTAAGCTTTGGTGTTTTTTTAGTGTTGTTCTTTCTTTTCGCCAAAACGTCAGTAACACTCTATTATTCTTTTTTCTTTGGTTTGGGCGTAGCTGCAGGTTACACAATCGTTTTACTAACATTGGCTGCCGAGCAGTTTGGTACAAATATTCGCTCAACAGTTACAACCTCTTCATTGAATCTGATTCGAGCATCACTCATTCCACAAGCAACCGCTTTCACACTACTTACCCCAATTCTGGGAATAACCCAAAGTGCAATAATCGTTGGTATTTTTTCTTTGGGAATTTCTTTTTGGGCATTAGGAAACTTGGAAGAAACCTTTCATAAAAATCTTGATTTTGTTGAGGAATAGATTTTTCAGTTGTTTACATCGAAAAAGTATTTAGAAAACGTAATATTTGAAAAAATTTAAGCCCCCAATAACGCCAAACACCATGTCGAATGTTTGCTGTTGGGTAAATAACTATTGTTGAGCAGTTTTAATATAATTAGGCGATTCGCATTCTTGCCAATACTCTACAATCTTTATGATAGTGTTTTTTAGTTTGTCATAATTATTTGGTTTGACAAAGAACCCTTGAATAGACCTTGAATAAGCGTCAATTACATGTTTCTGTTCGGCACTTGTAGAAAAAAAAAGATAAGGGATAGATTTTAACCTCAAATCTTCATTATTATGAATTTTTTCTCGTAATTCCATTCCATTTAGTTTGGGCATATTTATGTCAGAAAGAACAAGGAAGGGTTCAATATCTGTGTTAGTCAAAAATTCTAAAGCTAATACACTGTCTCCAAAGAAAATAAGCTTGTTTTTATAATTGAGTTCTTCAAATATGTCAGCCAAAATTTCTTGGTCATCCATGTCGTCTTCAATAATTATAATTGGGCCACGTTTATTCATTTGAGTGAATATTAAAGGTTATTTGTATCTCTCAAGAAAAAGGTATTTTTTTAGGGTAAAGCCCAATGAGCAGAGCAACTTTATATTGCTTATTCAAATGTAAATATTATTATTTTGAATTGCAAAAATTGTGAAAATGCATTATGATTAGTTACTTATGCAGTTTGTTAACAGTAGCTTTAATAACGAGACTGTTTAGTTTAAACTTCCCCAAAATATCCTCAAAATTAGTGCCTATTTGGGGGTATTTTGGGGAAGTTTAAGCAGCCTCATGATGAATAAAGTCTTTCAACGGTGTTTGAGAAGGCAAATATTGCTTCAATTTGTACAAAATATGCTTTTTCTCAAATGAATTTTCAGACACAATTTGCTGTTTCTTGTTTTTGTGATAAGTCAAAACGATAAATAGAGTCGATGTGTTCGCCTCCATTATGAATAACGGCTAAATCTTTAATTATTCCATTATTCAAACCATAAACCCAACCGTGTAAATGCAAATCTCTTTCTGTCCAAGCTTTTTGAACAATGCTTGTTTTTGCTAAATTTCTTACTTGCTCAACCACATTTAGTTCGGTCAAACGATTGGATCTTTCAGTCTGGTCTAAAATTGATATTAATTCATCTTCATTTTTGTGATAAACATCTTTTATATTTCTTAACCAGTTATCAACAAAACCATGAAAACTATTCGACATTGCAGCATTTATACCTCCACAGCCATAATGTCCACATACAATTACATGTTTTACTTTAAGGAAATCTACCGCATATTCCAATACACTAAGCATATTAGTATCGGTATGAACTACCAAATTGGCAATATTTCTGTGTACGAATATTTCTCCACTATGGGTATTGGTTATTTCGTTGGCCGGTACTCTACTATCGCTACAGCCAATCCAAAGATAATTTGGGCTTTGTCCTGCCGATAATTTATTAAAATATTCGGGGTCTTGGAATAATTTATGCTCGGCATATAATTTATTTCCTTTTATTAATTCTTGATATGAATTGTCCATTTTATTTGTGTTTAATGTCCTCCTAATCCTTTGAATTCAGGAATTTCTTTTAATTCTAAAGTTATATTTTTAAGTTCTGCTGTGTTCTTGAAATTATGTAACATTTCAAGAACATCAATATCAATCGTATGCGATTTTGTGCCGTCAATAACTACGTGAGTATTTTCGGGCAATTCGCTCAACATAAATGCAATACTACCTTTATTCAAGAAAGTAATATCTTCCTCCAACTGTACAATAGTTTTTTCACCATTTCCGCTTGGTTCTATAGTTGTATTATAAGAGCGTCGGTAATTATTGCGTAAAATGAAGAACATTGAGATTGCCATTCCGATGCCTATCCCTTTTAATAAATCAGATAATTGAATAGCCACTACCGTGATCACAAAAGGTAGAAACTGATCCCAACCCAATTTATACATTGATTTGAAAAGTGAAATTTTTGCTAATTTATAACCTACCATCAAAAGCAAGGCTGCCAATGCAGCAAGTGGGATTTTGTTAAGCATTGAAGCAAGAAAAACAACACTAATCAATAAAAGTATGCCGTGAATAATTGACGATAATTTTGTTTTTCCACCAGAGTTTATGTTGGCTGAAGTACGAACAATGACTGCCGTTAGTGGTAACCCTCCAATTAAACCCGAAATTAGATTACCTAATCCTTGAGCTTTCAATTCTCTATTGGTAGGTGTATCTCGTTTGTAAGGGTCGAGTTTATCGGCAGCTTCTACACTTAAAAGCGATTCTAAACTGGCAATTATAGCAATCGTTATTGCTACTACATATACTTTATAGTTGCCAAAAGCGGTAAAATCAGGCATAGTAAATTGACCAATAAAATCAGAGGCAGACTTAGCAACTGGTAATTGCACCAATTCTTCGCCTTCTAAATAAAATGTTGGATAGTTAAATTTGAACCATTGGTTTATAATAATTCCAAGAATAACTACTAATAATGCACCCGGCACGACCTTAAAAAAAGCATATTTTTTCAAGAATGGGCGTTCCCATAAAATTAATACCAAAAGTGATATTACAGCTATAATAACTGCCCCAGGATGAATGTAGTCGAGAGAATTTAGAAGTTCTGAAAACGTATTTTGACCATCAGCTTGAATAAAATCAAAATCACCTTCATTATCCTTATCGTAGCCAACAGCGTGCGGTAATTGTTTGAGTATCAAGATGATACCAATAGCTGCCAACATTCCTTTAATA
>NZ_JAYWCU010000248.1:0-5130 GCF_043780375.1 Emticicia sp.
GTTTGTTTTGGGGGGATTCATAAATTGATGTTTAGTTCCTAAAACAAATATATCAGCTTTTTGAATCCCTATCTTTTTTTTATGAACAAACCCTGAAAAGGAATATAAATCAATCAGGTTAAGAAAAAAGACACTAATTGTTTTTTATAAAACCATATCTTTGTGCTTCAAATGACAATGGTAAAGCATGAAACTTTTTTTTAGAAAAACGGGCGAAGGTCAGCCAATTTTGATTCTACACGGAATTTTTGGTTCGTCAGATAATTGGTTTTCGATTAGTAAAATGATTGCCGAAAAAGGCTATGCTATTTACGCTTTAGATGCACGAAATCATGGACAATCGCCTCGTAGTGAGGAGTTTAGCTATGAACTAATGGCAGCAGATTTGAATGAATTTATAGAACACCATCAGTTAGAAAAACCAGTCATTATTGGGCATTCAATGGGTGGCAAAACAGTCATGCACTTTGCCATGAAATACCCCGAAAAGTTTTCAAAACTCATCATTGTTGATATTGCTCCAAAGTTTTATCCGTATCATCACGGACATATTATTCAAGGTTTAAATTCGATTGATTTAGAAAATCTTAAAAGCCGTAATGATGCCGAAACACAGTTAGCAAAATTTGTATCGAATATCGGTGAAAGACAGTTTTTGTTAAAAAACATCTACCGAACCGAAGATGCCAAGTTTGATTGGCGAATAAATTTACCTGTTTTAAGCAAAGAAATCTATCAAGTTGGTGGAGATTTTACCGATGTTCATGAAGTAAACGAACCCGTGCTTTTCATTCGTGGCAGCGAATCTGGCTATATTTTTGATGAAGATATTCCAACAATTAAGAAAATATTTCTCAATGCAATCATCGAAACCATCGTAGGAGCTGGGCATTGGGTTCAAGCCGAAAAGCCTCTTGAATTTGTGGAAGCTGTAATAGACTTTTTGAATAAAAAGTAGGCTTTAAATGTTTGATTTTTAATCAGTAACTAAAAAGTGGGCTAAAAATATGTATGGAAAATGACATAAAAAATATTGATTTCTCTCCTGAATTTGAATTTCACACCTCCCGAAGTGGTGGGCCTGGTGGGCAGAATGTCAATAAAGTAGAAACCAAAGTAGAGCTAAGATTTGATATTCAGGCATCGAACTTGTTGACTGACACTCAAAAAGAAAAGTTTTTAGAAAAACTCCAAAATCAATTAGTACAAGAAACTATTTTGGCTATCACTGCCCAAGAAAAGCGAAGTCAGTTGCAGAATAAAGAGTTGGTTATTAAGAAGTTTTACAAGATTCTGGAGAAGGCTTTTCACGAGAGAAAAAAACGACTTCCTGCAAAACCATCGCAAGGAGCAGTAGAGAAACGCTTAAAAACCAAGAAAATTGATTCTGATAAGAAGACATTAAGAAGCGAAAAAATAGAATTTTAATACTAATCTCTCGTTATAAAAGTTGAAAGTTTGTCATGTAACTTAGCCTCACAATGCAGAAATCCATTTCTTACATACTAATTGTTATTGTTTTAAGTTCATGCGTCTGGTTTACCAAGAAACCGACTCCTACGCCTACAGAAGTTATTCCCGATTTTGAAACCACACCTCAAAGCTATATTTTACCTCTCTCCATTGCCGATGAGGCCTCTGGATTATGTGATAGCAAAAGCATGACGGGTAATGTTTGGGTAGAAGAAGATGGCAATAACCCCAATATGATTTATCTTTTTTCGCACAAAGCCGAATACAAAGGAAAAATACAAATGCCTTTTCCCAATCGAGATTGGGAAGATATGACGATTGGTGCGGGTCCAGAAACAGGAAAAAATTATATTTACTTGGCAGATATTGGCGATAATGCGGCTGCTTATGATAATCAATATTATATTTATCGTTTTCTTGAACCACAATCTTTGAATGATGAAGTAAAAAATTATGATCGAATTGCTTTTCAGTACCCTGATGGTAGCCGTGATGCTGAATGCATTTTGCTCGACCCCACTACTAAAGATATTTATATCGTTACGAAGCGTGAATTCAATGTTCGCCTCTATCAACTCCCTTATCCTCAATCAGTTACTGAAACACAAACTGCTAAGTTTATTCTAAATATTCCTCTTCAAATCATTACGAGTGGCGGTATCTCATCTGATGGAAAAGAAATTGCCTTACGAAATTATGAGGCTATTTATTATTGGTATCGGAAAGAAAATGAAAGCATTATTAATGCCCTCGCTCGTAGTCGAGATAAGCTCCTCCCCTACGTAAAGGAATCTCAAGGCGAAGGTTTTTGTTTTGATAAAGACAATAAAGGCTATTTTACAAATAGCGAAAGACCCGATGGACAAACTACGCCTACATCTTTATATTATTATAGAAAGAAGTGAAAAGTTTACTTGGTCAATTGCTTGGCAATCTGATAAAATATTGTGCTTCCTATTTCGAGTAATTCGTCAGGAAAATCAAATTTTGAGCAAAACGAAACATCGTTGCGGCATGTCCATCATATCCGCACTTATGCGAAACCCCATCTTTTATAGACCTGTGAGCAAAATCGTTGTCTTCTTGAATAGGCAACGCATCTAATTCACAACGAAAAAGGATTGTTGAGCCAGACTCAATTCCATTGATTTCGGCAATGAGTGAATGAAACGAAAACCCTCGGTATATTTTGGTAATACCCCATTTATTTAATTCTTGGATTACATATTCACTCGTATTTTTTTTCGACTGTTGAAAGTTCTGGATTGGCATGAATATGTCGGCGAAATTCTGTGGTAGTTGTCATTGTATTTGTCTGCGAAAATGAGTTGAAACTTGAAAAGAGTGTAATAATAGATTTTCAAGATGATGTAGAACAATATTAGCCAAAACACTATTAAAAACAAATAAAAAAGGTCAATAAGCATTTCAGCTCATTGACCTTTTCATTTTTACAAGAAAACCTTATTTGAATGCCTTCATTTTACCACTTGATTGCATTTGATTTACTTTTTTCATCATGCCTCTCATTTGGTCAAATTGCTTCAAAAGATTATTTACTTGCTGAATATCGGTTCCGCTACCTGCGGCAATTCTTTTCTTACGACTGCCATCAATCATGTCTGGTTTTTCACGCTCTTTCGGAGTCATTGATTTGATGATTGCTTCAATTGGTTTGAACGAATCATTGCTAATATCAACGTCTTTGATTTGCGAACCAACGCCAGGAATCATGCCCATCAAATCTTTGATGTTTCCCATTTTTTTGATTTGTTCCAGTTGCGTCAAGAAGTCGGTCAAATCAAACTTATTCTCACGCATTTTTTTATTTAAGCGACGAGACTCGTCTTCGTCAAAAGCCTGTTGAGCTCTTTCTACCAAGGAAATAACATCACCCATGCCCAAAATTCTACTCGCCATACGGTCAGGATAGAAAATATCAAGGGCATCCATTTTTTCACCAGTCGAAATAAACTTGATTGGTTTATTAACAACCGCTTTGATTGAAAGTGCTGCACCACCACGTGAATCTCCGTCTAATTTTGTTAGAACAACACCATCAAAATCTAATCTTTCGTTGAACGTTTTGGCAGTATTTACCGCATCTTGACCAGTCATTGAGTCCACCACAAATAAAATTTCGCTTGGCGAAACTGCCTTTTTGATGTCCTCCACCTCTTTCATCATTACCTCATCAACCGCCAAACGACCAGCCGTATCAATAATTACGACGCTTTTCCCTTTGGTTTTGGCATAAGCTAAGGCATTTTTGGCAATTTCAACGACATTTTTGTTTTCTGGCTCGGCAAAAACTTCTACACCTACTTGCTCACCCAACACTTGTAATTGTGTAATCGCAGCTGGGCGGTACACATCACAGGCAACAAGTAGCACTTGACGACCTTGTTTTTTGAGATAAGCAGCAAATTTTCCCGAAAAAGTAGTTTTACCCGAGCCTTGCAAACCCGCAATCAAAATTACTGCTGGCGAACCTTTGAGATTGATACTTTGAGCTTGTCCGCCCATTAAATCCATCAATTCTTCTTGAACGATTTTGACAAACATTTGCCCTGGTTCAACGGCAATCATTACTTTTCGGTCAATCGCTTTTTCCCGTACACGGTCGGTTACATCTTTGGCAACTTTATAGTTTACGTCGGCATCCATCAAAGCACGTCGTACTTCTTTGACGGTGGCTGCCACATTAATATCCGATATTCTGCCTTGCCCTTTGAGGGTTTTTATGGCTTTATTGAGCTTATCACTTAAATTTTCAAACATTTCTTAACTTTTTTGATTTCTTTCCCTAATTATGGAGCAAAGATAAATATAAAACATATTCGCAAAGTTACTAATTTTAAAGGTAAATTTTTAATCAATTTTATGAAACAAGCATTTTTTCAAGCGTATTGATATTCCGAACTGTTGTGCTGCTTTTATATTTTACTTTTGCGAGGATTTTTGAGAAAACGGTGTCGGTACTTTCGCCTTTGGTTACTTTCCAATAAAACACTTGATTGCCTACGGTTATTTCCTCATCTACGTCCTGCGAAATAGTTTTCAGTTCTTCAAAAATGGCTTCTCCTTCTACAAATATTACATACGCATGGTGGTTTTCATCTTTCTCGAATGGATATTTGATAACGATTTCGGACAAAGAATCAAATTGATAAAGTAACACAAACGCCTGATAATGAAAAGTTTCCGAAAGTCCTTTCTCCAAAATAAGTTTAATTTCTGGTTACCACACAGGTTGATTTTTAATGATTAGATTTAGGTATGGAAGTACCTCCAGTTGCCTTTTTAGCAATGTATCAATGACAGAACGAATGACACAAAAGGCATTTTGACCAGTTTTAAACTGTCCAGAAACTTTTTGTTTGACTTTAATATTTCTGATAGCTCTTTCAGAACCATTATTATCAGGAGGAATGTCTATATCATAAATACATGGCAATAAAAAATTTCGGTATTTTAACATCGAAATCTGAAAAGTGGCAGTTAGAGCATATTTTTCTTGGTCAATATTTATCAGCAGTAGGTCGTTGAGCCTTTTTTCTAATAAAATTGCCTCGTTGGAATTAGTTTGGCAAGGCTGTTTATTTTTGAAAAGGATTTTTCTAAGGTCAAAAACATCGCCAAGTAACTGTTTAAATT
>NZ_JAYWCU010000249.1:0-7432 GCF_043780375.1 Emticicia sp.
TTGACTAATCCAGAACTTTGCTGAAGATGCCGAAATTTTTCCACAATTATCAAAAATTAGTTTAGACAATGTATAATCTAATACTTTGCCTTTCAAATATTTTTGGGCTATATTTCCTTTATCCGTAAGGGCTTTTACTTGGTCTGCATATTTAGTAAATTTTTGTTCTTGCGAGTTGAAATAAGTAATAAAAAACGGAAGAAAACTCCTATAACTCTCTGATAATAAGGCAGTTTCATCATTTATTTTTTGGGGATCAAGAGCCTCTGTCATTACAGAAGGAAGAGAAACTACTCTTGTTAATTTGGTATCCATATTACTACGAATGATAGAATATGAAAGCAATAGATGCCAATAATTCCAGCGAATATTACTTTCAACTAATTTTTGAAATTCGGCAGAAAGTTTATCTAAATTTTGGTAGTTTTTTAGAAATGACAATTGATTTTTACGGTCATCGTAAAGTGTCATTTCCCAATCATCTACATTGGCAGAAAGTAGTTGTTTATATCGAATTTCTTTCTCAAAAGTATTAGGAAATTTCTTGTTAAATTCTGACATAAAAGCCTGACTTTCAGATTCTTTTAATAAATCATTGACTTTTATAATGATTTCGGAATCACCATATTGTAGAAAAACATCGGAGCTATCAGGCTTTGAAAAACTGATGTTCGGGCGGAGTTCCGTCTGAGCAAAGGAAATGATGGGAAAAAGGATTAGAAAAAATAAATTCTTCAACATAGTTTTGATTATTTGTTTTCACTTACAAAACTAACGAAAATCTATGCCAAAGAATTCTAAAATTTATAATAAATGTACGATGAGTTTACAAACTCGACACCTTGAGAAGTAACGAATTAGTAAATCCGTTATACTAAATTACCATTTCTATCTTTACTTCTATAACTTTAAAATCTTTTTTATGAGCCTCACAAGTAGGGCAAGTATAGCTTGCAGGGAGTTTTGAGAAGGCTATACCGGCAGGAATATTGTTTAGTAAATCACCAAAATCAGCATCATAAATTGTAAAACAACTGGGGCATTGATGCACTTTTTTGGTACTCGGACGAGCCACATCTTTATCTTTATGGTCATCTCGCAAACCTGCCGCCTGTATTTCATTTTCAGCAATCATTTTGTTATATTTCAGCACACTACGGCGTAATTGCTCATCTAAATTGACACGTAAAATAGTTGTTTCAAAATATTTTTTTGTTCGCCCATTTGGGTTAAAATCTTCGGTATATGAAATGTCATACACAAAATGTAAGGGTATAAAATTAAACAATTTAAAACGTCGCCTCTGCACCATTATTGAGGCATAAACCTCAGTTCGTGGACGAGTTTTTATACCAAAACACAAGCCAAAAGTCCGCAAATCTTGCTTATCGAAAGTATCTACCAAGCCTAATTTTAATTTCAGAGCATCGTCCGAATCGTCTTCTACTTGCCAGTTTAGTTCATTTGCAGCATGACGAACATTAATATTAAACTCTGATAAGACATTACTCCATTTTTCTCTATTTTTTTCATCTATACCTTTGATAATCAATGATTTAAAAGGGGTTAAGCAAATCTCGCCAATTTTGGTTTCTTGACACAATTCGCAGAGTTTTATTAAAAATTTTACATTAAAATATTCATTTCTACGATAGATTCCTAGCCATGTTTTTTTACCATAACGATTAAAACCTTCATAATAGGGCAGCGTAAATTTGGCAGGTTCGAGTTCTGTTTCTTTTGGAAGCGAAATCAATGACGGGATTATAGCAAAAAGTGCATCAATATTATCAATATATTGCTCTTCTTGAATCAAAATTTGCTCTTCTAATTGCCTACAAACTTTCGGGATTTCGTTTGAAAAAATGAGTTTATCGAAACTAAAAACTTTGTTGGTTTTAGGTAATCTAATGTATAAATACCAAAAATTTGGGTTTGAAGATGAAATAAAATTGAGATGCCCTGAAAAATAAGGCGTAAAACTTTGTTGATTATCCGAAATATTGATTTTTAGCAGGGATTTATAGTCAAATAAATCAAGAATGTCTTTATAAATTCCCTCAGTGAGCCAATTACCTTTTTGGAAAACCTCTTCGGCTACATATGAGCTAATAATATTTGGATATTCGTTGCTATCTACCTGAAAATCAATACTTTGCAAAAGCATAGCTTGCTCAAAAGTCCGAGCAAAAGGGTGCGGCAAATGTAAAATTAACTGCTGACGAAGCCCAAAACGCACTTCATCAAGTTGCGATTCTTGGGCAGCTTTCAATATGTATTTCAGTTCACCAGGCGAAACAATTCCGCCTTTGAAGTTAATTCGTATGGTATAAAAATCTTTCATTTAATAAAATTATTTTTTCAATTTACACACCCTCCTATTAATACTAAAAACTTTGCACCACTATTTGCACGAAACCCAGGATTCATCAAAATGTATTTATTTGCTTTGTAAAGTACATTTGCTCCAGAATAAATAATATTATTTGCTTGAATTCTATCTACCCCAATATAATTTACAGTACCTGTAATGGGTGCGGTGATAAGTAATGGATTCTGTATTGAAACTATTTTATTGGTACTAATACTCCCTTGTGGATTTCTTGCTGTAAGTGTAACTGTATAGTTGCCAATATTTACATATTGATACGTTGGATTTGTTTCGGTGGAAGTTGTGCCATCACCAAAATTCCATAAATATGTCATTGGTTCATTGACTGATTGGTTCTGAAAAGAAAACTTTTTTAAACAATTATCATCTTGTGTTGCAGTAAAATTAGCAATCGGTGCAACAAGCAATGGCATAGTAATTTTCCAAATAGACCCAAACAAATCTGTTGCATAAATTAGGTTTCCAACTTTTTCTGCATCAGTTAGTTTATTAAACCCTCCTACCAAGCGAGTTACATTTACTTTATAATTTATTGTTATAGGGTCGTAAACTAATCTTAACTGACATAAATCCCCTGCAAGGTCTTCTGGGGGAGAATACCCTCCTCCTGAGCCATTTTCAGGTGAATATGAAAGCATAAAACCTGAACCTGTATATGGCATTTGCAAGGTACTATCAACATCAAAAACTAATCCCACAGGAGAGCGATGACTGGTAAAAGTTGTTGCTTCTGTTGCTTGGAACATAGCTCCAGTTGTTGGATTTCTTACCCAGTTAGCATCTGGACCTAAATTTTTGACTGGTTCAATAAAAGTTACTCCTGCCGGTCGGCTCGGGTAATTTGGGTCATTATAAAAACTATTTATTTCATACTCATTTACTGGAATTAATTTATCTTGACTTGGGACATAAGGTGTATATTGCATTGGAGTATCATTTCCTCCCATTCGCCAAGGAAAACCAAAATGTTTATTTTGTCTTATCCAATTCATTTCTTCGGGGTCATCTCTATCTCCTGAGTTTTCAATACCAAATAGTTTTTTGTCCCCACTCAGTGCCAAGTCAAATTCATTACGAACACCTTTTGCAAAAACATAGCCACTTGCATCAAGCGAAGTTTCATTGTTTTGTAGGAAAATACCATTGGCTGTAAGAGGAATTCTGAAAATTTTTGTTGTAAGCGGCACTTCTCGAAAGCCTGTGTAGCTTCCTGAATTTTTTACTTCTCCGTGGTCAGTTCGTGAGCCGCTCGCTACATAAACCGAATCTTTGTTTTTGGAAAAACAAATTCCTGCAAACGCATGATCGAAAAGTGTGCCTGACGAAGGATAAACTGCGGTGGTTAGCATCGTTGTCCATTGGCGAGTACCATTTGGTTGAATTACACATTTTTCAACTACACCATAACCATCAAAATTGGCACTATTATTATGATTTCCTACCAAAATAAATGTATTATTATAATATACCATACCTTGCAAGTGCGTAATATGATGTTCACTTGGAGGAAAAAAACCTGTTTCGCTTCCTGCCACGCCATTCACAATTGGAATCTTAAAAACCCAACCGTCGGTATTACAAGTATAAAGTGTATTTGTGAAAGGATCATGCACAATACGCACTGGTTGATGATTAAGAGTTTTAAATAGGGAAACTGTAATGTTGGGTTTTATAGGTGTGGGCAATGAAATTGACGTGAGATTTTTGGATTGTTCTTGATATTCTTTATGTGTTTTTTCTTGAGCAAAAGAATTTTTCAAAACAAATAGTAACAGCAGTAATAATATTGGTTTCATAGCATTTTATATGGTTTCAATATTGAAGTTTAAAATTGTATAGAACAAATTTACAAAAGATAAATTCAACATCAAACTACGCCTCCACCAACTCCCTTTTCACAACATTTTCCAAAATCATTCTGACTTCTGGACGGCAACTTCCACAGCCTGTTCCAGCTCCTGTTTTTTGGCAAAGTTGTGTAAAATCTGTGCAGCCATCATTAATAGCATTTTCAAGATTTCCTTGTCCAACGCTGTTGCACGAACAAACTAATTTGCCCAAAACTGGCTCAGATTGCTTTCCCGAACGCAACAAAGCCAAACGTTTTTCGGATAATTCGATGCCATTAGCAATCAAATCTCTAAATTCTAAAAACTCCGATTTATCGCCAATTAAAATTGCACCTACCAATTTGTCGTTATGAATGATACATTTTTTATAATAATGTTTGGCTTTGTCGATAAACGTCACTTCCTCATAATCAGTACTTCCCGAAGGAATTTCGATTATTCCGAGCGAACAAAGATTGAGTCCGTGCATCTTCAAAAGATTCATCGAAAGACTGCCTTTATAAAAATTTGACAAGTCGCCCGCCAAGAATTTTGCTACCACTTCAGCTTGTTGTTCGGCAGCGGCAGTAATACCCCACATTTGTTTTTGCCATTCGGCAATTTCGCCACAAGCAAAAATATCAGGGTCGGAAGTTTGCATATAATCGTTTACTTCTACGCCTCTATTGCACTGCAAACCTGCCTCACGTGCCAACAGAATCGTTGGAATTGTTCCTGCTGCAACAATAATTGCATCACAATCCATTTTTTGACCCGATTTTAGTCGAATTCCTTCAATTGCGAGGCGTCCCTCATTTTCTCTACCATAAAACTGTTCAACCTCATCATTATAATAAACTTCGATGCCACGAGCCACAATTTCTTCATGCAAAATATCGCTACCGAGTGGGTCGAGTTGTCGATCCATAAATCTTCCGATACGCTGCACCACCGTTACATTTATGCGGTTCGTCGCCCGATTCATTTCTCGCAAAGAAGCAGCCATTTCTAGCCCCAAAAGTCCGCCACCTACTACCACCACATGACGCATACGAACCCCTCCCCGACCCTCCTCGACAGGAGAGGGAGTTATAAATGGTAAAAGTGTATCAGCATCCAAACGGCTACGCATATTGAAAATACCTGCCATTTTTGGGAAATTTTTCGGCATAAATGCCTGACTTCCCATACCCAAAAAAAGCTTATCATAGCTATGTTCATTGCCCAAATCATCAACGACAACTTTGTTTTTTCGGTCAATATGATTAATTCCGATGGCTTTATGAACCTTAATATTGTTTTCAGTAAATTGGTCTTCACGTAATTTTACCAATTGCTCCCACGACTGCGTACCGCTAATATAATCTGGAAGCATGACTCGGTTATAAAAAGGATAAATTTCCTTTGAAAATACCTCAATATCATCGGTTTGATTGAGTTTTCGGTAAGCTGAAATGAAACCCAAACCAGCAGAACCTGCCCCAATGATGACAATTTTTTCTTTCAATTTTACATATTTTGTTACTTCAACCGCCGAAAACTTAAAATCTGGTTCTTTTGAGCGAGTATCTACTAAGTTATTGGTCAAGTTGTTGGCTCGTCCAAAATCATTTCCCATAACTCGACCCCAATGCATTGGCAAGAAGCAAGATCCTTGTTTTACTTCGTCTGTGATTTTGGCTTTTACTCTAACATTTCCTCTTTTTCCTGTAATTTCTACAATTTCATCATCTGAAATATTACGTTTTTTAGCATCTTTTGGGTGAATTTCTAAGTATGGAATCGGTGCATGCTGATTCAATTTATTAACTCTGGCCGTTTTTGTCATCGTGTGCCACTGGTCACGAATACGCCCAGTGAGCAAAATCATAGGAAAATCTTCGGTCAATTTTTCCGAAAGATTTTCATCTGGCACAGCATGAATTTTTGCTCTTTTGTTAGGAGTGTGGAATTGATGGTCACGAAAAAGTCCAAATCCCGATCCCGGTGGAGGAGCTATTGCCAAATCTCCCATTGGGGGTTGGGGGGCTGGCCATTGAACTGTTCTTTCTTTCAAAAGCTCATAACTAACTCCCGTAATATCAATATTTGTTCCTCTTGTAGTTTGTGTAAATTCTTTATAAATTTCGCTGAAATTATCGTAGTTGAATTTATCGCCCCAACCCATTTTTTTTGCAAAACGACAAATAATCTCTGCATCGGGAAGAGCTTCGCCTGGGGAATCAATTACTTTACTCAAATGTGTAATTCGTCTTTCAGCATTGGTCATTGTGCCTTCTTTTTCTGCCCAAGCGGCAGCAGGAAGCACGACATCGGCAAAATTGATAGTTTCAGCACGATTAGAAACATCTTGAACGACTACAAATTTGGCTTTTTTCAATGCTAATTCTGCCATTCGAGAATCAGGAATACTTACCATTGGATTAGTACAAATAATCCAAATTGCTTTGAGTTTTCCATCTTCCAAGCCCTTAAACATTTCAGTAGCAGTTAAACCAATTTTATCCGAAATGGTTGTTCCCCCCCAAAACTCTTCCATTTCGGCTCTATGCTGTGGATTGGCAATTTCACGGTGCGATGCAAGCATATTTGCCAAACCACCAACTTCACGCCCGCCCATTGCATTTGGCTGACCTGTAAGCGAAAAAGGTCCATTTCCTGCTTTACCTATTTTACCAGTAATCAAGCTAAGATTGATAAGCGAAAGATTTTTGTTTACGCCAATCACCGATTGATTTAGCCCCATTGTCCACATCGATAAGAAACCTTTTGCTTTGGAAATCAAGGTGGCGGTTTTGAGAATTAGTTTTTCTTCAACGCCACAAATTTCGGCGGCTTCGGCAAGCGTTCTTTCAAAAACTTTTGTTTTATATTCATCAAAGCCATCGGTATGATTTGCTACGAAAGCATTATCAAGCCAAGAGTTTTCTATTAAAACACGTCCAATTGCATGGTTTAAAGTAACATCGGTGCCAGGATTTATCTGTAAATGAATATCAGAAGAAGTAGCTGTTTGCGTGCGACGTGGGTCAACGGTAATGATTTTTACATTCGGATTTGCTGCTTTATGGGCTTCCACTCTTCGCCAAATAATCGGGTGGCACCACGCAGGATTTGCTCCTTCGACTAAAATACAATCCGATTCTTCAATATCATCATAGCAAACTGGTACAGAATCTTCACCCAGAGAAAGTTTATAGCCAACCACCGC
>NZ_JAYWCU010000250.1:0-7373 GCF_043780375.1 Emticicia sp.
AGAGGAGGAAGCAAGAATCAGAGAAAACCCATGGGCACGAACTTCGGAGATTTTGAAAAGAGTTTTTGGAGCATCTTGACAGTTCGCTGGTAATAATCCTCAATAAAAAAGATGGAAGATGTTTAATAAAAACATCTTCCATCTTTTTTATGTGGGTAATATCGGGTGTGTATAGCACAAAATCATATTGCACCTAACGGCATTAATGAACAAAAAAACTGCCCATCCCAATTAGAGCCGTTGAAAAAACGATTAAAAATAGTCCAAAATACAACATTCTCATCGTTGATTTGCTTACACCT
The DNA here is from genome assembly GCF_043780375.1 of Emticicia sp. Lineage (GTDB taxonomy): Bacteria > Bacteroidota > Bacteroidia > Cytophagales > Spirosomataceae > Emticicia. The sequence goes on from NZ_JAYWCU010000250.1 coordinate 303, forward strand.
TTCCATTCATTATAGAATAATCCCCAAAGTGTCCCTACCAAAATAATAAATGCCATATGGAGTGTCCAAGATGCAAAATCAAGTGATTTTCCTAACTTTGACTGCCCCATTCCATAAAAAAAGAATTGAAAATACCATGTAACTCCTGCCAACAATGCCCATAAATAGTTCGTTTTCAACGGTGTTTCTTTATTAAGATAATCTCCAAACGATTTATTTCTAAAATTTAAAATCATACACCAAATAAAGTTTGTTAAGAAACCACCCAAAAGAATGACTGGCAAAATTGCATTGTTCTTGAAAAGTGAGTCAGTACCATTTGCTTCAGCATGAGCTGCGATAGGAGCTCCAGCGGCAAGTCCAAAAGCAAAGCAAGCACTCATAATTCCACAAAAAGTTCCAACCAATAAACCCTTTTTCAAATCAAATTCTTTGATAGATTCTTGTTTTGCTTCTTGATCAAGTTCTTTTTCTTTCATCATTCCTGCTTTACCACAAACAAAAATACCTATTACACAAACCAAAACACCTGATAATGTTACTTGACCTGAACTTGTAGAAATTAACTCTCCGAATCGTCCTTCGTAAATGGGTGGGATAAGTGTGCCAAATGCTGCACAAAAGCCTAAAGCAACTGCAACTCCGAGCGAAACGCCTAAATATCTCATGGTTAGACCATACGTTAGCCCACCAAAACCCCACAAGATTCCAAAAAGTACAGTATAAAAAATTGTCTGACTATCGGCAGCTTGAATGCTTGGAATAAGATTTACGACAGTTAAATAACCAAAAATCCAAGGGGCTAAAATCCAAGAAGCAATTCCTCCAATAATCCAACCACTTTCCCACGACCATTTTTTAATGTTTTTAAAAGGAATGTAGAAACTTCCTGAGGCGAAACCACCCAAAAAGTGAAAAATAATACCCAAAAGTGCATTCATTAGTGTTTAGGTTAAGTTTAGAGTTGTTGTTTATACAAAAAGAGTGATGCTTTATATCAAAATAATACTAAAATCAAAAATATCCCTTCCTGTACTCTCACGCAAGTTATGGGGTCAAATATTTTTAGTTCTCAATTTATCACAATCAAATTGAACTTTCTAAGGTAAAAACCAATTTCTTAATAGTACCTGATATTGTAAAATTTTATGAACAAATCTGAAATTAATTTTTCTGTCGAACTTGACAGCAACCGAATTCCCGAAAAAATATTCTGGGACGCTACCGAAAATCCAAATGAGGGAATCAATGAAAGTAGAGCAATTGCCATAAGTGTTTGGGATCATTATCACCGTGGACTTCTTGGAATCAATCTTTGGACAAAAGAAATGCCCGTCGAAGAAATGAAACATTTTGCGGTAGATATTGTAGGAAATGTAGCTCAATTAGTTGCCGATGCAACAGGAGATAAAAAAATGATTGAGATTTTAGAAAGCACTTGTCGTAGTTTGAAGAGACACATTGATGAGGAAGAGAAAAAAAATCCTGCGGTTTGAGTAGGCAGCAATAATACTTCTGAATTCTAAATTGAAAGAAAAACTCTTTTCAAAATATAAAAAAAGGGTACTGAATTCTGAGAAAAAGAAACTCAGAATTCAGCACCAAATCAGCGAATCGCCCATATAATCAAAATTAAATTATTTTTTTGGAGTAATAATTTTAGTCCAAGTTAATAACTTAATTACTGGATAAGTTGGGTCAATTTCATACCATTTCTTAGCAAAATTACTCGACATTGGGTGTTTATGGTGGTTATTCTGAAATAATTCGCCCATCATTAACACATCAAAAATCAATGAATTTTTTGATTCGTCATGGTTATCAAAATTTTGGTATCCATATTTATGTCCACTCCAATTGACAATTGCTCCATGAATTGGCCCCATCAAAAAATGGATTGGTAACAAAAAGAAAAATCCCCAATGTACATCAAAGTACATAAAACCAATCACATAAAAAGCAATATAACTAATACCCCAAACTAAACGAGAAATCCAGTTATCACCAATTTTGTCTATAATATTCCATTCTGGTAAATCTTTCTCAAAACGCTCTTCAATTTTAAATTTATAGTTCAATAAAGCCCTATAGATTTCTTTTGTTTTCCACATCATCGTAAACAGGTTTTCGGTGTGGTGAGGCGAGTGCGGGTCTTTTTCGGTATCGCTGTAGGCGTGGTGCATACGGTGCAATATTGCGTAAGAACGTGGATTCAGAAATGAAGATCCTTGTGTAATATAAGTAAACAAGTAAAAAAAACGCTCCCAAAACTTATTCATTGTGAACATTTTATGAGCAGAATATCGGTGCAAAAAGAAAGTTTGACTAAACAAAGACAAATACCAATGCCCGAAAAAAAACGATAACGCAACAACCATTATTAATTATTTTTTGAAAGTGAATAATATTTGTAAAATGCAAATATAACAGTCAAACAATAAACTAAAGTGTAATGTTGCCTTGTTTTAGTGCTATTTTGAAAGTTCTTTAAAATGTACAAAATACTCCCATTGAATTGTACAATTTCAATAATTTGTAAAGGCATACTGCACTAAATTGGCTCCCATTTGTAATGCTTTCTGACGAGACTCTTCGGCGTCATTATAAACGCCCCTATCTTCCCAGCCATTACCCAAATCACATTCATAACTAAAGAAGCTAATCAATTTTCCTTGCCAAATCAAACCAAACCCTTGTGGAGGTAATCCATCGTGTTCGTGAACCTTGGGTAAACCAGTTGTAAATTTATATTTTTGCTGATAAACAGGATGGGAAAAAGGTAATTCCACGAATTCTAATTCTGGAAAAACTTTTTTCATTTCCCGACGAATATATTTATTTAGTCCATAGTTATCATCAATATGTAGAAACCCACCCGAGATGAGGTATTTTCTTAGATTTTGAACTTCTCCGTCGCTAAAAACAACATTTCCATGCCCTGTCATGTGAATGAAAGGGTATTGAAATATATTAACATCGCCTACTTCAATGATATCTTCATCTGGAAAAAGATTCATTTTTAGGTTTTGATTGCAGAACTTAATCAAGTTAGGCATTGAAGTTTTATTGGCATACCAATCTCCGCCACCACTGTACTTTAATTTGGCAATTTTAACAGTTGGTTGCTGTGCAAATATGTTTGCCCCAAATAATAAAAAGAGAGCTAATATTATATTTTTTTTCATTTTACAATAAATTAATAATTGTACAAGCTACTACACCTGCTGTTTCTGTCCTTAATCTTGAATTTCCGAGGGTAACTACCTGAAAACCAGTCTTTTGTGCTTCAATCACCTCGTTTTTAGCAAAATCACCCTCAGGCCCAATTAATAAACAATAGGAAGCGTTAGGTTTTAACGATTTAAGCAAAGGTTGGGCATTATCGGTAAGGTGTGCAATCAGTTTTTGGTTTTGATTTACTGTCTTTAAAAAGACTTCAAAATCGACTAACTCATTTATTTTGGGCAAATAGGCTTTCAAAGATTGCTTCATTGCCGAAATAGCAATTTTTTCGAGACGCTCAGTTTTCTGAAATTTTCGCTCCGAATGTTTAGTTAGAATTAGTGAAATTTCATCAATACCAATTTCAACACATTTTTCAATAAACCATTCGATTCGGTCTGCATTTTTGGTCGGGGCAATCGCAATATGGAGGTAAGCTTCTCTTTTTTGAAAGTCTTTCTGTTCCGAAATAATACTAAATTCACATTTCTTGTCGTGAGGTTTTGTAATTTCACATTCATACAAACCACCTATTCCGTCAACTATATGTATAATATCTTTAGCGTTTTTTCGCAATACTTTCACACAATGACGTGAATCCTCTTCATTAAGAAAATGATGAGATTTTTCACGAGTGGTGTTCCGAATTTCAGGTTGGTAAAAAAGAAGCATTATTTAGTTATTCTTGCAACCCCCAATTTCTGCTGTGAAATTACTTCCAACTACAGCATCAAAACCGTGGTTCAAATCAATTGATTTTTTAGCCTCCAAAGTTAGTTGTTTTGTATTACTTATCGTAACGATTGCAGCAATAGAAATATTTGCCCCAACATAAGAAACATTAGGAAATGTCTTCAAATTAATGTTTTCAAGACATTTGAGCGTAATTTCTTTTATTCCTGATTTTGTAGAAGAAGCGTTTTCAGCATAAATACGGTAATAATACTTTTTGTCTAAACTTACTTGTGTATCAAAATAATTATCGCCGTTAACTGTGCTAATCTCGCCAAAACTATCTGAATTATCAACCGAACGCTCAATGTGGTACTTGGTTTGACTATTACCATTCCAGCTGAGTTTTACCATAACCTCTTCGTTTGCAAAAAGTGTTAGTTTAATCGGCGTATCTGGTGGAATAACAGGACCATCTCCCCCAATCACAACATTATCAAAGCTAAAAGCTCTCATACCTAAAGCATTTTTAAAATGACCCCCATCATAAACTTGCGAACCAAAATTACCGTAAGAAGATGGCAAATAAGAAACAAATTTGGTATTTTCGGCATTTGCTACGGTCAAATAAATTTTATTACCAATAGCTTCACCTGATTGTACGACATCATTTTTACCATCAATGTATATGAAATTCTTTATTTGATATAAAAAACCATTAACTGAAGTATCTTTTGGATAGACCATTTGCATGGTATTATCAAATTCTAATACTAATTTATTATTTTCCCAAAAAGCTCTTTTTAAATCGGGCGAATAAACTTGCTCAGATAAATTATCATTATAAACTTCTTTACCTACTATCCTTGAAAGCTCGAAAGCAGTTTGGCTATACCCCGCCAAAGTATAGTGAAGTCCATCATATCCTATGGTCCCTACTGTACTCATCGTTGTTATTTTTGGGTACAAATATTTGGTTCGTCTTTGAAAATCACGTAAAGACGCTGCCTTGCTATTGTTAAGAGTAAGAATATTAACTTGCGTATTATATAATTTTGTAAGGTTTGGAAAATCTATAACTAAGTTTTTGTAAAGTTTGTCAAACTCGGCAGCATATCCTTGCGATTCGACTGGATAGGAACCATCAGTTTCTCCATGACGAAAAATTATATATTTGATTTGATTTCTTAAATCGCTAAAATCAGTTCTTAAAAGCATTTTGCCATAATCAGTATTTTTATCTGTTGGATTTGATGAGTTTCGGTCATTTAAGACCTTAATATTTGACCCACCAACAGAAGCTTGAATTACCCCAACAGGATACTCATATTTGTTACATAAAAAACGCATAAATTCCATTGCTCCTGTGCCAGGCCAATGGAAAGTTTCAAAAGGCAAAAACCATTCACTATCTCCATTATCATAATTAAAAGTATCGAAATATCGAATAAGCGGATTTGATGCAGGTCTATAAGTTTCAATTCCGCCTGTACCCAAAGCGTTCGATTGTCCATAAATCAGGAAAATATCTCCACCAGCAACTTTGGTAACAGATTTCATTTCTCTTGTACCATCCAAATAAAGTTTTACAGTGTAGTCATATTTGCCAGCTTTAATTTTAGGAGAAAAATCAAAGGTTTTTGAAGCATCTAAATTAATAGTATTTTGATAAAAAATATTTCCACCTTGCAAAATTATCAATGTAACAGATGAATGACCGTTTTCATTAACGATTCCTTTAACAGCTAAAACTGCCTCATTCTGGTTATCTCTCTGTAATACTTGATTGTTTTTGGGGAATTTTTGATAGCTTATTTGCGTAAAACCTCGGTGCCAACTTATTGTAAGAAGGCTAAACAGTAGAAAAAGGCAATATTTTGAACAGAATTTTATTGACACAGTATTCTTTTGTAATCTAAATATAACTAGGAAATAGAAAAAAACGTGCCAAATATGTTTTTTACAATTAAAAAAACAAAAAAGCTTGATACTTTCAGAAAAATATGCCGCACTTTCAAGCAAAAAGCTACTAATTAATCAATTAAGTAGTTGTTTTTAAATAATCGACAATTTGTAATTAGTAAAATGCTTGATTTTACTAAAATTAATTTTCAAATTTTTACCAATATCATTTATAATGTTTTCAATTGCATCAGTAAGGGAATTAAAATCTAAATAATCTTGTGCTTTGAGCCATCGGTATTTAATCATCCGCCATAAAGTTTCGATTAAGTTGAGATGAGGACTATATGTTGGTAAGAAAAATATATAAAGGTCATTTTGCTTCCACTCTTGAATTTTGTTTTTGAATTCATCTGAATGATGAATCGTTGCATTGACTGGGCGTCCCCATCAGTACAACAACTGTTTTTTGCGTAATTATTTCAGCAAAATCATCTAAAAAGGCAATTACTAAATCAGCACAAATAGTTCCTGTCGTAGAATAGGCTTGCAAATGATTGTCTTTTGAAAGTAATCCAAATACATTAAGTCTTTGGCTCTTTTTAGGTACAATTTTGATATATTCACCTTTGGGTTGCCAGCCATAAGGAATACATGGGTCAAGCGAAAATCCAGATTCATCACCATAATAAATTTTAAGATAACCACTCTCTTCTAATGAAAGCAACTGACATAACTCATTAACTATGGATTGATATTTTTCTGGGTCTTGGCATTTTTTTATACATTTACGAAAACGTCGCCACCTATAACCTAATTTTTTTTTATAAATTTTTTAACTTGAGCTTTTGATAAATTTAGCCCCCATTTTTGATTTATTTGTAAGCAAACGGTGTCTAATCCTTGAGGATTTAAAGCAATTTGTTCCTTTATGTCTTGCATTAACGTGTCAGAAACCGTGGATAAATCAGCTTTTCGTCCACGACCAGTAACAATTTGCAAGCCGACTATACCTTTGTCTGTCCAATTGGAAAACCATGTTCCTATGGTGTTAATACGTGTTTGGAATAAAGCGGCAATACTTTTTATATCGTATCCTCTATTGCTTAGCAAAAGTGATTCACAGCGTGTGCGAAAATGAGATTTTGGATGATTCTTCACTGCTTGTTCCAAAGTAAGAACTTCCTCAAATGTCAATTTAATATATTTATAGCCCATGAAACAAAGGTATAAATTTAAAAGTAATTTGTCGATTATATTATTTTAACTACTTAA
>NZ_JAYWCU010000251.1:0-3430 GCF_043780375.1 Emticicia sp.
GGAAATTCATGCAAACCAATCTCATTGATGTACAACAACCAACTATTTTATCATGCAACTAAAATTGATCAGAAAAGCCAATTTTGAAGAACTATTTCCGATTTGGAGTTTAGAAGAACACTTTGCTGGTCAAGGGCAAATCATCTTCAAAGATGGTCGAATTGGCATTGGTTTTAAAGTCAATTGCATCGAAACTGAAAGACTCAGTTCGGGTGAATACAACAAAATTGGCGAGAGTTTTACTGCTGCTTTAGCCGACCTACCGCCAGATGTTACGGTGCAATTATTGGGCTATTACCACTATTTACCCTACGATGCTGACTTGCAAAATAAGTCAAATTATGAATATAAAATCTTGATGAATTACCTCCAAAGACCTATTCAGCAGCACCAGCAATACTTGTTTATTTCCTACGGAACGACAGATATTAAAGAAAAGAGTCCTGTCAATAACTTGTATGTCAGAAAAGGAATGTCTTATGTTTCGAATCCTTTCAAGAATATCCAACAGGTAAATGTTCAGCTTGAACGTATGGCAAATACCTTTATTTCAAAGGTAACGCAAAACAACATTACTTATATTCGATTGGGAAAAGAAGACCTCAAAAGTGTGGTTTTGCAATATTTTAACCTAAAATTTGATGAACCGCAAAAGTCTATCAACAATGCGTTTCAACCGCAAAGAGATTGCTTACAAATCGGGCAAAAATTGGTAGGAATTGCCACCATGGACGGACAAGCAAAAGAGATTTTCTACGACCATAAAAATGAACATGGCGTTTTCACGCCAACAATTTTGCCTTTGGGTAATGAGTTAGCACTTGAACACATTCTTTCTATCACTTGGAAATCTTTGGATACCGAACCTGCCATTCGTAGCCTCGAAAGTAAAGCCCGGTGGACGAATAATTTAGGTTTTCTTGCTTCCCAAGCCCACGATACGCAAAGCGAAGAAATCAGAGAACATATTGACGAAGTAACCAAAGGAGGTCGAAAACTCTTTGATATGAATGTCAGTGTCATTTTCTGGGGCGTAGGTGAAAGGCAATTTAGTCAAAATAAAGACCTCGTTGGCAGAGCTTTTGGCAAAATTAGAGCCAGTGCATTTATTGAGCAAACCGACACATCCGCCTTGTTTTTCTGTAATTCTCCCGCCAATTCTTACCAAAATTACCGTTGGATTGAAAAAATAACCAATGAAAATGCGGCAGTTTATGCCAATTATATCAGCAATTATCAAAGTGAGAATCGAGGAGAATTGCTTTGCGATAGATATGGCTCGCCAGTTTATGCGGATTTTTATTCACCCAAACTGAATGGCAATAATTTTATGGTGATTGGTCCAACTGGTTCAGGCAAAAGTTATACCATCGGTTACATGATTATTCAGCGGCAAGAAAGAGGCGAAAGACAAATTATCATTGATGTGGGTGGCACCTACAAAACGATTTTCTTTGGCAACAAAAAAAGCCTATACTATGAGTATAATCCAAGCGACCCACTCAAATACAATCCATTTCTAATTCATCGGAGTAATAATGGCATTTATGACCTAAAATCCAAAGAAAATGAGTTAAAACCAACTTTTTTAATCAATTTAATTGCCACAATTTGGCTTGGCACAGACCGAAAATTAGAGCCTGCGGAATTGGCAATTTTAGGCGAATTGGTGGTAGCTTATTATGATGCGTATAATGAAACTTTGCTCGAAGTACCAAGTATTGATGGCTTTTATCAGTACGTATTGGCGTATCGAGAAAAAGGAATTGCCGACCCAAAATCGGTTGAATACCTTGATTATGAAAGGCGACAAAGATTTTTTGACTTCAATAAACTCATTATCACGCTCAAACAATTTGCCAAAGGTGGTTTGTACGGCGAAATCTTGAATGCCGAAACACTGGACGACGTTTCTGCATTTCCGTTAATATGTTTTGACTTGGCGAAAATCAAAGAAAACCCTACGCTTTACCCCATTGTGGGCATGATGATAAGTGAATTATCAGCCGATATTTTGGCAAAATACCCCAATGATATTCGACGTATTTACATTGACGAAGCATGGAGTATGTTGAGTGGTTTGGGCAATTTTATTGAAAATATGTACCGAACCATTCGGAAAATCAAGGGAGTCATTGGCATTATTACGCAAGGAATCAATGAAATTAAAAAGTCGGGTATTGGCGAAATTGTCAAAGCCAATAGTTCGACCATTATCATTTTAAACCACGAAGATAGTGATGTTTTGAAAGGATTATGTGAATACATGGGCTTAACTGAACATCAGGAAGATTTAGCAAAATCACTAAGAAAATCAGAGAAATGGCGAGAAATCTTTGTCAAACAGGGCGAATTTGCCAAAGTCTATCGGGTAGAAGTACCGCCTTACATTGCTGGTTTGATTACCAGTTTTCCTGATGACCGTAACTATATCAGAAATTTGGCGGGTGAAAATGGGGAGAATATTACGTTGGCATTGAATCGGTGGATTGAGCAAAAAGCCATACAAATCACAGACGAGAGAGTTAAGGATTTATTATAAGCAATGATTTTCATTTACATAATTATTTATATACTTAAAAGAATACATTATATGATTTTAATTTATGCAAATCCTAGTATCATGGAGAATGGAACTTTTCAAGGAGCATTGGGAGCTGCCAAAGCATTGGTCGGTACCGCTTCAGGGACTTGTTTGAGTGTGGCTTTTGCCATGCTTGCAGTGCAAGTTTTTTGGATGATTACCCAAGTCATTGTCTTTCAAAAGGCTTGGGATTTGATGGCAGTTCTCAGAATTGTAGGCTTCATTTTCTTTATTACTTTTTACAACGAATTGGCTACTTCCATCATTTGGACGGCAGATTATATCAGTAATTTGTTTGAAGCAAAAAAAGATATTTTGAATGCTTTGGGCAAAATTACCACTGGCGATATTACTCAAACCCACACGACTTCGCTGGGTATTATTGGCACATTGCCTTACGATGATTTTTCAAGCTTTGTGGCTTGGCTGATGAGCAAAATACAAGAGGGTCTATCTTTATTCGTTCGGCTATTAATCAATAAAATGCAGGTAATGTTACTATCATTTATGTACGTGGCAGGGATTTTTGCCGCTATGCTTGCTACTATTCCAGGTTTTGGAGGTTCATTTGGGCATTGGCTCAAAAATTTATTGAATGTTCTTTTTTGGTCATTGACACTCGCTATTTTGGATAATTTCATGGTGTTTTTCTTCAAAAGTTACCGACCAGACCCAGCCGATGCCATGATTGATTTGGTGGTTTTAAACCTTGCGATTATCATTATGTACATCAGTGTGCCTTTGCTTACGAGCCTTTATATTGGTCATGCGGCAGCATCAGGCATCATGTCTCGCATGGGTGGTGCAGTTGGTGGCATGGCTTACGCCGCCAGCGGTTATATGAAT
>NZ_JAYWCU010000252.1:0-23432 GCF_043780375.1 Emticicia sp.
GAGCATTATAAAACTGCTGATACCATCAAAAATGCGGTTGATGAGATTCTATCACAAGTAAAACACAAATACACGATTACTTTTAATTAAGTGCTTAAACAAAAAATGTGGGTTAAGTTGATTTTTTAAATTATCGAACTGTACGTCCGATTTTTCCTTTTCGAGATTGCTTGCTCTCAACGCATTTTCACGCCATTTTTCTAAAGAATAATAAGAGAAATGAGCCACATTTAGTAAAATTACGAGTAGAATTTCGGATGAAATACCAGCAACTTGGGCAAGGTTTGTAAATTGTTCATTAATTAAATCTTGAAAATTTATGAAGTTAATCCCAATTTGATAAACGATTCGGGAAACGATATTTGAAAATATTAGCGTTATGATAATTTGTAAAAACAAACGCTTGAAAATGCCTTTATCGTAAGGCATTTTTTTGTCAAGATACCCATAGAGTTTTCTAAAAAAAAACCATGTGAAGCTAAGTACCGTAATTGAAATAACCGATAATAGAAGGTTGTATTTTAGCTCAATTTCAAATATATACCACCTAAAAAACGTAGTAATAGTTGCTAAAAACAAGATTAATGCCGCCGCTATTTTATTTTTTTTACTCATTTTTTAATTATTTGTCCGTCCGACATTTCAATTATCCTATCAGTTCCTCTGGCAAAGTCGGGGTCGTGAGTAACAGCTATAATTGTTTGGTTATTTTCGTGAGCAATTTGCTTGAAAATCTCAAAAACTATTTCAGAGTTTTTCTTATCTAAATTTCCTGTTGGTTCATCACCCATAATAATACTTGGGTCATTTATTAATGCCCGTGCGATAGCAATTCTTTGTTGTTGTCCGCCCGAAAGTTTGGATGATTGCTTGAATGCATAGTCTTGCATATGAACTAATTTTAGTTTTTGATATGCTCGTTCTTCTACCTCTTTTGCCGAATATTTTCCCAGTTTTAAGGCAGGAAGCATCACATTTTGTAAAACCGTGAACTCAGGCAATAAAAAGTGAAATTGAAAAACAAAGCCCAAATGTTGATTACGAAAAGCTGCCAACTGATTTTGTGTTTTACCAGTAAGTTGTTCACCATTCATCAAAAGCGAGCCATCATAATCGGTGTCCATCGTGGAAAGAATATACAAAAGAGTAGATTTTCCACAGCCAGATTTTCCTACAAGAGCCAGAAATTCTCCTTTTTTTGCTTCAAAAGAAATGTTTTTCAAAACCTGAAACTTTTCGGGTTCGTAGAAGTATTTATTTATGTTTGAGGCGGAGAGTACACTTCCTGCTAGCCCCGCCCCCGATGGGGGAGATTCGTGTTCTATACTTTTTTTAGACTGACTGATTTGCATAATATTTTTCTTGAATAAAATTCTCGTAAAAAAAGTCTCTATCGGGTGTTGTTAGGGCAATCGTAGCACGGGGCTACCCTCTCAATATCGCAACAGGGTCAATTTTTGAGGCTTTTCGGGCAGGCATATATCCTGCAATGATAGTTGTGATAATACCAAAAGCCATACCCATTGCATAATATTTGGCTTGGAAAACAACAGGAAAAGTCTTTATATCTAAAAAGTCGCCAGCATCGAAAGGCATAGTTGAAAGAGAGTAACTTAGGCCAAAGCCAAATAAAATACCTAATAATGCTCCAAAAAAACCAATAATTATTGACTGAATCAAGAAAATGGAAATGATGTCTTTGCCGTCAAAACCTGTGGCTTTCAAGATAGCAATGTCTTTCATTTTGCTAATAACATTCATTGTCATAATGTTATAAATTCCAAAACCCGCCACAATCAAAAGTGTAATAGAAACAATAATTACCATGCCGTTTCGGATTTTATCACCAGCCAAAAACGCTGAATTGGCTTCTGCCCAATCTTGTGTTTTATAACCATATTGATTTTTTAGAACTTTTGCATAATTTAATGCCGCTTGCGAATCTTTCATTTTTATATGAATATCGGTTACGTAACTTTTATCTTTTTGCAAAATTGCTTGCACCATCGACATATTAGCGTAGCATTTTACACCATCGACGGTCTGAATACCAAAACCATAAATACCCACAATTTTGACTAATTTCAGACTCCCAGTTGGGGTTGTAACAGTGATTTTATCACCGACTTTTACATTTAGATTTCTTGCCAAAATTTTCCCCATCAGAATACCATTAGAATTTGAAAGTAAAGCTTCAATACTTCCCGATTTTATTCGTTTTTTGAGGTTATAAAGTTTATCTTCCTTCAAAATTTCAACACCTGCAATTTGTCCAGAAATTGGAATAGGCCCTTTATTGAAGAAAACTTGTGAACTAATTTGTGGAGAAACACCCAAAACCGAAGGCTCTTTCTCGATATTTGCGGCTATCTGTAGTCCATTTTTGATGTTTGCTAATTCATTTTTAGGTAATTGGTGATAAATCACATTAAAACCCGTTGGATTGGCTTCTTCGATCAAACTTGGATGATTACTCGTAATTTCTTTATAAATTCTGACATGAGGCGATGCATCAAGAGCCGAATCTTCAAGAAATTTATTGACACCACTAACGACTGAAATCATCACAAGAAACATTGCAATGCCGAAGGTTACACCCAACATCGCAATTAAAGTCTGACTTTTTTTTGTCAGCAAGTGAGTTTTAGCTATTTGGAAAGAAATACCGAGGTTCATGATTTACGTTTTTTTAATTGCCAATTATTAAAACAGACTTTTCAGTAAGACCCGATTTTATTTCCACCAAATCAAGGTTTTCTACTCCTTTCGTAATCTTTGTTTTCTTTTTCTCACCATTTTCTTCAATCCAAACCGAATCGCTTCCAACCAAATAGTTTTTAGGAATCGTAAGCACTCTTGGATTCTGCGAAACCACAATATTTGCTTCAATCGTCATGCCATAGTAAGCCTTTGGCTTTTCAGCAATAAATTCAGCATCAACCCTGAAAGTTTGGTCAACTTTATTGAGTTTTGGGTAAAGTTTAGCCACTTTTGCTTTGAAAACTTTGTCTTTATAGACATCAATTTTTATTAAAACGTCTTGCCCAATTTGCATTTTTACAAAATCACTTTCGTCGATTGCTAATAGAGCAAAAACTTCATTGGCATCACCCACCAAAGCTACCGCGTCACCTTTTCTGATTAATTCACCTTGTTTTTTGTAGATTTCATACAGTTTTCCTACTTCAAAGCTTCTAATTCTAAAATTATCGCCTTCACGAGCATTGACTTTGAAGTTTGACTTTGAGTTTTGTAAATCAACATATAATTGATTTTTTGTACGTAACCAAGCCTTTCTTCTTGCTGAAACATCATTTTTTGAAGTTTGATACGCCAATTCTGTTCGCTCAAATTCGATTCGAGTTGTAGCATTTTTGTCATATAATTCTTTGTAACGACTGTAATTTATTGAATCGTTACTTAACTTATTACGAGCGTTTTTGAGTTGAGATTCGAGTTCATCTAAAATAGGGGAATTATCGCTGAAATTAGCTTCCGATTGACGAAGAATATTACTTGAGGCCTCTAAACGAGCATCTTGCGAAATACTTTCGAGCTGAAAAATAAGTTGATTTTTACTAACAATATCTCCTTCAAAAGCCATTTGCTTTACCAAAACACCATCGGCATTGGCTGTGAGTTTATACTCATTTTTTGGATAAATATTGCCAGAAGCATAAACGGCTTCGGTTAAGGATTTAAATTGAGGAGAAGTGCTGGCATTTTGACTTTTTTTGCAGGAAGCCAAAATAATGCCAGACAATGCTAAGATTATAAATGTACTTTTTTTCATATTATAAAAATGCTTTCAGATGTTTTGAAAATTGTCGTGATAGATATTGACTCAAAAGTGCGAGGAATTTATAGTAACATCAAGATTTTTCTAATGAAACGGAAGAAAAAATGTTTGAGGCAGTCTTTAATTTTACCGTTTAGTAAATATTCATCAATTTTCTAACCCAAAATTCGTTTTAGTAATACCCTGAGCGGTAAATTGCCGAATCAAATAATTATAAAAGCCAAAATTTATGAAAATTTCTTTAAATCTTAGAAAAATTATTGTGTTGCTTGTATTGTCGTCGTTATCAATGACGGTTATGAATTGTTCAAAAGGTGATTCAGATACACCTTCTGCTCAGATTGTAGGTAGTTGGAAAATTACGGCTTTATTAGTAAAGGAAGGAACAGCCCCAGAAGCAGATCAATTTCCTGTACTAATAGCTTTTTTGCCTTGTTTTAAGGATATTGTCTTCACTTTTAAAAGTAATGGAGACTTAGTTGGCTCTGTGCCTAAGGAATGCCAATCAACAACAGATGATTTTATTGGCACAAGTGGAACTGCGAAATATGAAGTAGTTGCTGGTAAATTGATAATTACAGATACTGACGGAACAAAAACTACGGAAGATGTTTCTTTTAGTGGTAAGCAAATGACTTGGGCTTCGTCAGAAACCAGTGCTGGTGTAGTAACAACTACAAAAGTTGTTTTTACTAAGCAATAAATCTTAAATAGTCAAGATGGATAAAAAAATAGCCCATTGCCGAAGCAATGGGCTATTTTTTTATAATGATTTTTCCAATCATTTCCCAAACCAGAGCACTTTCAAAACCTTTGCCAATAGCATATCTGGCGAGTTTTTGTTTCAAAATTAGAGATTGCTTTTCGGTGCGAAGTTCGTGCTTCTTCTTGTCGAGAATAGTTTTTAATGTCTCAATATAATCATCATCTTCAATTTCAGCCAGTCCTACTTTTATGCAATATTCCGACAATTTTCGGGCTTTTAGCTCATATTTTATTTTTTGTCGTCCCCATTGTTTTACTCTAAATTTACTTCCTGCAAATATCTTTGCAAAACGCTCTTCGTTCAAGAAATTTTCGGTAATCAAATACGCAATTATTTCTTCGGCATCATCGCCCCAAACCTCCCATTTTTGCAAACGTTCACGTACTTCTGCGTGCGTACGCTCTTGGTAGGCACAGAAATTTGCCGCTTTTACAAGTATGTCTTTGCGAACAATCATAGCATTTGCATGGTACTTAATTTTCTGTAAAAACCATCTTCAATTTTCAAAAGTTTATCGTGGGTACCTCGTTCAATTATTTGACCTTGGTGAATGACTAAAATCTGGTCAGCATTTTGAATCGTACTAAGTCGGTGAGCTATAACTAAGGTTGTACGGTTTTTCATTAGATTTGTGAGGGCTTCCTGCACCAATTTTTCAGATTCGGTATCTAATGCAGAAGTTGCTTCGTCGAGTATCAAAATTGGTGGATTTTGCAAAATAGCTCTCGCAATAGACAATCTTTGGCGTTGACCGCCCGAAAGTTTTGTGCCTCTATCACCGATAACTGTCTGATAATCAGATGCTTGCTGCATAATAAAATCATGTGCATTAGCAATTTTAGCTGCTGAAATCACTTCTTCTATTGTTACATTTTCGCCAAAAGCAATATTATTAAAAATAGTATCATTGAATAAAACAGCCTCTTGCGTAACAATACCCATTAGGTGGCGAAGTGAATGTTGCGAAACGTCTTTAATATCAATACCATCAATCAAAATTTGACCAATATTTGGGTCATAAAATCTTGGAATCAGGTCTGCAATTGTAGATTTGCCACCACCCGATGAGCCAACCAATGCAATAGTTTTACCTTTTTTGAGGGTAAAATTGATATTTTTTAAAACTTCAATTCCATCTTCATAAGAAAAATTCACATCCTTAACCTCAATGCTATTTCTGAATTCATTGAGATTTGATGGATGCTGTTGGTCTTGAATAAGTGCTTGATTATCAATTAATTGCAAAATTCTTTCGCCCGAAGCCAAGCCTCTTTGTGCCGAACTAAAAGCATTAGAAATGTCTTTGGCAGGTCGCATGACTTGCGAGAAAATGGCAATATAAGCAATAAATTCAGAAGCTGATAATTCGGATTTTCCACCAAGAATCAAAGAACCGCCATAAAGTAATATACCAACGACCACCAAAACGCCCATAATTTCGGAGAAAGGAGAAGACATTTCTCTACGAGCGGCCAAACTAAAAATTGCTTTTCGATAAGCTTGGTTTTCATTTCTAAATTTTTCGGTAATAAATTTTTCTGCCACAAAACCTTTCACTACCCTCATTCCGCCAAATGCTTCATCCATTAAACTAATCAAATTGCTCAATCTTTGTTGTCCTTCGCCTGCATCTCGCCTCATTCGTTTAACGAGTGTAGAAATAAAAATACCCGAAATAGGAATCACTAATAAGGCAAAAATTGTAAGGTTCCAAGAAATTATAAAAAGCGAATAGATGTAAGCAATAAATAAAAACACTTCCTTGGTAGCCGCTGAAAATGTATTAGCAATCGAATTTTCAACTTCTTGCACATCTGTAACAATGCGAGAAATGAGGTTTCCTTTGCGTTCATTACTGAAAAAACCAAGGTGCAAATTAATAGAGTTTTCAAAAACTGATTGTCGCAAATTGGCTACCATATTAGATTTAAACCTTTCTAAAAGCCTAATACTTAGGTATTTTAAAATATTAGAAAGAAAAATAGAAGCAGCTAAAATTCCACATACAAACTGCAAAGCTCCTTGTTTTCCATATTGCGTGAGGTATTTTGCAAAATAAAAATTGAATTGGGCAGTAAGATTAAATCCAGCCGTAGGATTCATCATTTTAGCCACTTGTTGGGTATCTACTTTATCGAAAAGGACATTGAGAAGCGGAATTAAAAGTGTAAAATTCAAGACCCCAAAAATACTAGCTAATAAGGAAGTCAATACAAACGGTACGATGAATCCACCGAGCGGTTTGGCGTAAGAAAGTAATCGAAAGTAATTTTTCAATTGGTTAAATCAGGAAATGTTTGGATGCAAAGTTCGAAAATATTTTGTGAAATATCGAACTATTATCCATGAAACGGACAAAATGGTTAATGATTACGAAATTTGTTTGTCGGGGTTGAAATTTTCAACCCCGACAAACATGATTTAAACGCTCATGGTTTTCCAACGGCCTCTTCTGAATACAAAAATTGCGACGACTGCCAAAATGGATTCACTGATGGCAATCGACGAAAATACACCCAAAGGGCCCCAAGCAAGGCTTTTGGCAAGAAAATATGCCAACGGAATTTCGATTAACCAAAAGCAAACAAAGTTCATAATTGTAGGTGAAAGGGTATCGCCTGCACCATTGAGCGATTGGCCGATGACCATACCATAGCCAAAGAAAATATAGCCCAAACATACAATTTGTAAACATAAAACGCCCGCCTCAACAACTTTTGGCTCGTTTGTAAAGATTCCGATAAAGTCTTCAGCAAAAATAGCAAATACAAGTCCAACTAAAAGTAAGAATAGCATATTGAAAAACGCTGTTCGCCAAACCGAAGTTTCGGCACGGTCGGGTTTTCCTGCACCCAAATTCTGACCAACCAAAGTTGCTGCTGCATTCGACATTCCCCAAGAAGGTAAAATTGTAAAAATTATAATTCTGATAGCAATTGTATAACCAGCTACAACTTCACTTCCAAAAGTAGATAAAATACGAGTCAAGAAAATCCAACTTGCCGACTGAATCAAAAACTGTCCTGTGCCGCCCGCTGCAACGCTTAACATGTTTTTAATGACTTCTTTATTGGGGATAAATTGTTTTACCAGAATCTGGACATTGCCATTTCCGCCATAAAGTGCATATAATTGGTATAAAACGCCGACTGTTCGTCCAACAGTTGTGGCGATTGCAGCTCCTTCTACTCCAAAACCCATAACAGGAATCAGTATAAAATCCATGGCGATATTGATAAAATTAGCGAGCAAAATCGAACGCATAGCAGTAGAAGCGTCGCCCGCCCCACGCAAAGCCCCACTGAGCGTATATAGCAAAACAATGGATGGACTACTCGCAAAAATGATGCGTGTAAAACTCGCACCTTTTGCAATCAAATGCTCGCTTCCGCCCATCAATCGCAAAATATCTTCGGCAAAAACAAAGCCTACTATTCCAACTGTTACGCCTAAAACCAATGAAATCAAAATTACCTGAGCAACTGCTAAACCGCCTTCGGTTTTGTTGCCTTCGCCCACTCGACGGGCAACTATTGCTGTTGCTGCGGCACTCAATCCGATGGCTACCGAATAAATTAAAGTTAATACTGATTCTGTCAAACCGACAGTTGCCACTCCTTCTGTGCCTACATAACGTGCCACAAAAAACGCATCAACAACCGCAAAAAGAGATTCGCCAATCATTTCTAAAATCATGGGAACTGATAAAAGAAAAATGGCTCGATTGATACTTATTTCAGTATAATTTTGGTCTTCACCACGAATGGCTTGTATAAACAAATTGTATATTTTTCGCATGAGAAAAAAATTAGGTAGTCCACAGTTTTTAGTCAGCAGTCCACAGAAGTAAAAGTAAAAATGAGTTTTCGAGAATTATAAAAATAATCTCTGTTTAAAAAGGAAATAAGAAGAAAAGTTTGCACTTAGCAAACTTAGGCTAAGAAAATCATGGGCTTTTGAAGATTTTGTGTGGCAAAGATAGAAATTTGTTTCTTTTTTGCAAAATATGTGGAATAATTTTCCAATTTGTTATTACGCCCTAATCACTCCAAGCCTCAATAACTCCCAAAAACACTTGGCTGTTGATTGTATATCGACACTTGCATCGTGGGCATCAGTTATTGTTTCGTTGAAAAGTTTGTAGTGTAATTCATCCAATTTTGGCCATTTATAGCCACTTCTGCTTTGAATTCTACAAAAATTCACTACGTTTTTATTCTTCATCGTACAAAAACTTCTTTTACTTAAAAGTGGTTTTGTATCGAAGTCTTTTCTGACAAATTCTGCACCAACAATACATTTATCAAAGTCAAAATTATGAGCAATCAAAATGGCTGATTCATTGATTGCATCTGCAAAAATGTCCAGCACTTCCCTTAAATCATACCCTTCGGTTTGGGCTTGTAGGTTCGATATTCGATGAATGAGCGTCGCATCTCGTGGAATTGAAAAGCCTTCGGGCTTGATGATATAATTGTGTTTAGAAGCTAAAGAACCATCTTCAAAATACTCTATAAAAGCCAATTGCACCATTCTAGGCCAGTTTTGACTATTTGAAATAGGTGCATTATAATATTTTGGTAAACCTGTGGTTTCGGTATCGAAAAAGAGAATTTTTCGCATTATAATAAAAATTATAGAACGCAGGTTATCATAATTTTGTCATGAAAATGATAACAACCTGCGTTTCATTATTTAAAATCTACTCTTTTTTACTATTAAACCAATAATATACAGGAATTCCGAGGGCTACAATTCCGAGTCCAGGATAAGTAAATTGAGGTTTTTCTTTAATCAAAATCACTACAATAATTGAGGCTACGATTACATAAAGCATCGGAATGATTGGATAACCTGGAGCTTTGATTGGACGCTCGGCATCAGGCATTTTTTTGCGTAAAATGAAAATTCCGTAAATCGTGAAAGCATAAAATAAAATAACTACGCCCATAAGATAGTCAAGTAAATCGCCATATTTTCCTGTCAAACAAAGGAAACATGCCCAAAAACATTGCCACCAAAGAGCATTTTTTGGTACACCTGCTTCGTTTAATTTTCCGAAATTCTTGAAAAACAAACCATCTTTTGCCATTGTGTAATAAACCCTTGCACCTGACAAAATCAAGCCATTATTACAACCAAAAGTAGAAATCATAATCAAAATAGCAACAATTACTGAGAAGCCCTGACCACCGATTACTTGAGCAGCAGCAGCGGCAACTCTGTCTTCCGAAGCAAACTGAATACCTCGACTTAAAGCATCTGTACCATTTGGGTCGCCTTTCAATGGCAAAATGCAGAGGTAAGCAATGTTCATCAAAATATACAAAGCCGTTACTAAAATTGTACCGATAGCCAAGCCTCTTGGAATCGTTTTTTCGGCATTGACAACCTCGTCACCTGCGAAAGTCAGCCCGTTCCAAGCATCACTCGAAAATAATGTTCCTACTTGGGTTACGCCAATCGCCAAAATAATGCCGAAACCTGTGATTCCTGTGATAATCCATTGATTATCAACTTTAGCCGTACTGGAAGCATCAAATATATTTGAAAAATTTTGCGAAATTACATCAGCATTTGCTCCCAAAATAAAACCCAAAATAATGAGCATAGCAATTGCTCCGAGCTTAGTTGTACTGAAAATATTTTGAATAATTTTGCCTTCTTTTACCCCTCTTGTGTTGGCATAAGTCAGTAAAATGATACTTGCCATAGCGAGTAAACGCTGAGAAGTAAGTTTAAAGCTTGTATCACCAATGCTGAAAAACTCGTGTTTATCGCTAATGATTTCGGGAAAAAGTACGCCCGAATACTTTGCAAAAGCTACGGCAACTGCTGCAATCGTACCAGTCTGAATCACCGCAAAAAATGACCATCCGTAAAGGAAACCAGTGAGTTTACCATAAGCTTTTTGAAGAAAAACGTATTGCCCGCCTGCTTGTGGAAACATAGCTGTAAGTTCGCCGTAGCACAATGCACCGACCATTGTCAAGACACCAGCCAAAAGCCAAGATGCTAATAACCAACCAGTTGAGCCAACTTGTCGAGCGACATCGGCACTTACAATAAAAATTCCAGAACCAATCATCGAACCCGATACAAGCATTACAGCATCGTATAGTTTGATTTCTTTTTTAAAATTTGCCAAAATAGTAAGGGGGTTAGGGGGTTGTTAATGAAAATTGAAAAATTATCAGGTATTTAATTGATTTTTTACTCGTAAATTTTGCTTAAATCTAATTCAAAATCTTTGATGACTTCTGATTTTAGAACTTCGTTTTTCTGAATATCCTTCTGCCAGCGAAGTTCATTGTCTATTTGTTTATAGAGTGTCAATGTTTGTTTTTCTACATTTATCAGCCAATATTCTTTCACACCAGTGCTTTCGTAAATGTGCTTTTTATACGACATCTCATTATTGTCGTTTGAAGGAGAAAGAATTTCTACTACTAGATCTGGCGTTCCTTCGATTTTATTTTCACCAATTATATTGAGCCTTTCTTTCGTAATAAAAAGCAGGTCGGGCTGAAAAGTATCATGTTCAGAAAAAACTACGTCCATCGGGGCAGCGAATAACTTTCCGAGTTTATTACTGATAATATAAATACCTAAATAAGTATTCAACAAACTACTTATTTCTTGATGCGAAGGTTTAGGTGATGCCATAAAAAAGATTCTACCATTGAGTAATTCAAAATTTCCGCTATCGGGCGGGGTGAGCTTTACGTAGTCTTCATACGTAAGTAGTTTTGGCTGAGGAATCTTTTTTGTTAATTTTCCACCCAATCTATATTTTGAATTTTTTGCTAATGCGTTCATAGTCAATGTGTTGTAGTTATTTCACTTCTTCGCCAATTTGCTATGGCTATATCCATAGGAGAAATAAATTACTAAACCAATACTCATCCAGATGATAAACATTCGCCAGTTTGTCCAGCCGAGTTCAGTCATTAAATAAAGATTGGTCAAAATGCCGAGAATGGGTAGTAGCGAAAAGTTATACATAAAACTCATTACCGATAGCACTGCCCAAACCGTCCAGAAGACAAAGAGTAAAGGTTTTTGTTCTAAATGTTGCATCACATCGCCTTGTGAATAAGTGAGATACAATGCACCAATCATCAAGAATCCGCATAAATATTTAGCATTAATGTACGAAATTTTGAATTTGGCATCTTTGCTCATTCCTTTAGTATCCAAATACAAAACACCTGCACAAACCAAAATAAAAGCGAAAAAAGTACCAACGCTTGTTAAATCAACAAAGAAACTCATCTTAAAAAATAATGAAGGCACGGCAACCAAAATCCCTGTTATGATTGTAGCAAAACCTGGAGTTTTGAATTTTGGGTGAATCTCACCAAACTTTTTCCCCAGTAATCCATCACGGCTCATGGTCATCCAGATACGTGGCTGCCCAATTTGATAAGCCAGTAAAGCACTTGTAATGGCTATAACGGCACTGACTGAGATAATTCCTGCGACAGCATCGAAACCTACATTAGTAAACACATAAGCCAATGGGTCGGCAACATTCAGCTCAGTATAATTGACCATTCCTGTAAGTACGAGCGAAATAAGTACATATAAAACCGTACAAATAACTAAACATAAAAGCATAGCACGAGGCAAATCTCGCTGAGGATTTTTGGCTTCTTCGGCAGTAGTCGAAATAGAATCAAAACCAATGAAAGCAAAGAAAACAGCAGCAACGCCACTCAAAACTCCTTGAACTCCATTTGGAGCAAAAGGCGACCAATTGGCAGGTTTTATATAAAACACTCCTGCAACAATTACTAAAAGTATAACCAAGAGTTTAAGTCCTACCAAGAAATTGCTTGCATTACGAGATTCCTTTATACCGATATAACAAAGAGAAGTTATCAATACCGTAATCATTCCAGCAGGAAGATTAAAAATAACTTTTAGAAAGCCAAAACTTGGGGCATCTTGAAAGGCTTGTGCGAGACGTTTAGTACCATCATTTACTGCTGTTCCTCCCGTCTGAACAGTTTGATAGGCTTCTTTAGCGGTTGTATAATCAATAGCAAGCCAAGTCGGAAAATGTATGCCAAAACCTTCGAGCATTGAAGTAAAATAACTTGACCACGAAATGGCAACCACCATATTGGATACAGCATATTCGAGAATTAATGCCCAGCCAATTATCCAAGCAATCATTTCACCAAAAGACACATAAGCGTAAGTATAAGCACTTCCACTCACGGGTACCATGGAGGCAAATTGAGCATAGCTCAATGCCGTAAAGACGCAAGCAATAGCCACAAAAACAAATAATAGCGAAACGGCGGGGCCACCATTAAAACTTGCTAATCCAATTGTGCTAAAAATTCCTGCTCCGATAATTGCCGCAATACCAAGTAAAGTTAAATCTCTAACTCCCAGCACTTTAGCCAACGAATGTGCTTCGTCTCTGTTTTCGGTTTCTTTAATGGCTTGTTTGACATCCTTCCTACGAAAAAGTGAATTACTCATATAAGTTTTTTAAGTTTAGGTTTTGCTTTGATGAATACTTTCCAAAACTATCGAAAAAAACTATAAATATGATGCTTGAGGTCTAATTATTTATTAAATGACTTGTGATTTTGAGTTAAATGAGCTTTTCGAGAGGTTTTTTACAAAATAAATTATTTGAACTTGTATAGACAAGTTGCTTGTATTACCTTTGCTAATCAATAGCATACAGGTTTTTTTGACAAACTCATTTCACATTATTTTTTATGAACTATACTCTCCATCAAATCGCAAAAATGATTGACCATTCTTTACTTCATCCAACCATGACCGATGCTGATTTAATAGCTGGTTGTGAACTGGCAAAAAAATATGATGTCGCTACGGTCTGCATAAAACCTTATTTTGTAAAACAAGCGGTCGACTTGCTCAAAGATTCTGATGTGGCAGTTTGCACAGTTGTAGGTTTTCCTCACGGAAGTAGCACAATTCAACAAAAAGTGGCCGAAACTCGGCAGGCTTGTAAAGAAGGAGCCACCGAAATAGATATGGTAGTAAATGTAGGAAAAGTTTTGTCAGAGGATTGGAGGTATGTGAAGAAAGAAATCAATCAAATTTTGAAAGAAAGCCACAAATATGGAGCAATTTTGAAAGTGATTTTTGAAAATGATTTTTTGTCAAAAGACAAACATAAAATTAAACTTTGTAAGATTTGTAGTACATTAGGAGTAGAATTTATCAAAACCTCAACGGGTTATGGCTATATTAAACAAGCCAATGGTGATTATAATTATACAGGTGCAACCGAACATGATTTGCTATTGATGCGAAAAAATGCTTCTGAAAATGTACAAATCAAAGCCGCAGGTGGGGTGCGAACGCTCGACGGTTTGTTGAAAGTAATGGATATGGGCGTTACACGTTTAGGTGCGTCTGCTACCGCCATAATCATGGAAGATGCTAAAAAGCGTTTAGGCTTAGAATCAAAAGAAGTGAGCGGTTCAACCCTTGGATATTGAGAATCTGATTAGGTTACTTTGAACGATTCACTAAAGATAAATTCAAGCAAATGACTTAATTAAGCCCAGCTAATGCTAAAATCTTCTCACCCTGATTTACTTAGCATTTCTTGAAAAAACTGATACTTTTTTGACTAAAAATCTTTAAAAATGTATTAATTCTAAAAAAAACATTTAAAAAATTTGCCTGTATAATGATTTTTAATTTCTTTTGTATGTAAATATTATGTTGTCTATACAAGTTGTATAAATATATTCGACTTTTCAAAAAGTCAAAAGAATTTGAGTACCCCGATTTATCGGGTTTATTCATCATAGGTTAAAGTATTTTCGTCTTGGAAAGGCATTTGGGATTCCTAAATGCCTTTTTTTATAAAACAACGAATGCATTACGCTCCTACGGTCATTGAAATTATCGACTACTTATGAAAATACCTCTTTATCGTCAAATTCAAGCCAATTTAAAAGAAAAAATTACTTTAGGACAGTATGAAGAAGGTGGACTGCTACCATCAGAAAATGACCTTTGCGGGGAATTTACTGCTACTCGCATGACTGTTCGGCAAGCCCTCAATGAATTAGTAAAAGAAGGCTATATTACTCGTCAGCACGGCAAAGGAAGTACTGTTTCGGCAAGTCGAAAATCTTTAGGATTACTGTCATTGAAAGGTTGGACAGAAGTGGTTGTAGCCAGTGATAGACACGGGAAAACATTCGTTTTGGAAGGCCCAATTATTAAAAAATTAGAAGATATTGCTTTCAAACCTCTCATTGATGACGAAAATCACGAAGAATTTATTTTTTTCAAACGCCTTCGTTCAGTCGAAGATTCGCCAATGATGGTTGAACAAACATATATTCCTAACGAAAATTTGCCTAATTTTATCGAAGAACCCCTGCTTGAAGGTTCTCTTTTTCGGACATTATTGATTCGTTATCAAATTGATGTGCAAAGCATGACGCAAGAAGTAAGAGCAGTAGCGGCTGATAAAGGAATAGCCCATTTGCTTAAAATTAAGGTAAAATCGCCCGTTTTACATCTGCTTCGAAAGTATAAAACTTCTACCGAAGGATTCTATTTATACAGCTCAATTTATTGTAATACTGAAAAATTTGCCATAAGTAGTTTTAACTAAAGAATCTCTTGCTATTTTTGGGATGAAATTCTTTTTTTAATATTAACCAACCATTTTTGCCTCAAACCATGAAAAAAATAAAAGTTGCCGTAGTTGGCACTGGTTTCATCGGACCTGCACATATCGAAGCTCTGCGTCGTTTGCCAAATATTGAAGTTTTAGGACTTTGCGAAGCAAATATTAGTTTAGCTAGAGAAAAAGCGGATGCTTTAGGTATCGAACGTGCCTATATTTTTGAAGATTTGTTACTCGATGCCGACATCGAATGTGTACACATTTGTACGCCAAATTTCTTGCATTATTCGCAATCGAAAGCAGTTTTGTTGGCGGGTAAACACGTTGTTTGTGAAAAACCTTTAGCTACCAAAATAGAAGATGCCGAAGAATTAGTGAAATTGGCTGCCGAAACAGGTTTAGTCAATGCTGTTCACTTCAATTTGAGATATTATCCTTTGGTTCGTCAGATGAAAACCATGCGTGAAAAAGGCGATTTGGGCGAAATTTACTCAATTATGGGTAGCTATTTGCAAGATTGGCTTTTCTACCAAACCGATTATAACTGGCGTTTAGAACCAGACAAATCGGGCGATTCGAGAGCGATTGCAGACATCGGTTCGCACCTTTTGGACGTAACAGAATACATCACAGGTTTGAAAATTGTAGAAGTAATGGCCGATTTCAATACAGTTCATAAAACTCGTTTGAAACCTTTGAAAGCCATCGAAACGTATTCAGGAAAAATGTTGGAAGCCTCTGATTATCAGGAGGTTTCGATTAATACCGAAGACCACGCAAGCGTACTTTTGAGATTTGATAATGGTAATAAAGGAAGCGTAACGGTAAGCCAAGTTTCGGCTGGACGTAAAAATAGATTGAATATAGAAATTTCTGGCTCGAAATCAAATTTTGAGTGGTGTTCAGAAAAGCCAAACGAAATGTGGGTAGGAAAACGTGATACTTCAAACCAACAATTGATGAAAGACCCATCGTTGTTTTATCGTGAAGCACAAAGCCTAATCAGTTTCCCGGGTGGACATAACGAAGGTTTCCCTGATACTTCAAAACAATTATTCAAAGAAGTGTATGCAGCAGTTGAAGCAGGTAAACAACCCGAAAACCCAACATTCCCAACTTTCGCTGATGGTTTGCGAGAGTTATTGATTTGCGAAAGAATTATCGAAAGTCACCGCAAGCAAGCTTGGGTTACTGTTTGATATGAAAAGCGAGCTATTCGGTGACGGATGGCTCGCTTTTTTTGTATAGTATTACAATGATTAATTTAATTTATCTTGTAAATAGTTAGTTATAAATATTTCATTTTTAAAGAAAAAAGAAAATTGCTTATCCATTAAGTTAGTAACTTTTGAAATCTTTTTACTGCTGATTTCTTCCATATTTTCATATAGACCTATCAAATAAGGATTAAAACCATTGAGTTTATAATGTTGAACAGAGATTGTTACTTGGTCACACCTATCATTTGTAGCAATCGGAAATAAACAAATAGGTATTTTATTTTCTACAACAATCGCATGGGGAGCAAGATAATCCTCAACATAAGGAACACTTTCAGGTAAAAATTTGCTTTCAAAACCACTATTACCAAAGCGTTCAGCAAGGAATTTTTCAACTACTTCATAAAAATGATTTCTTGAAATCTTTTTATTGAGCAACGATAGCCCTGATAGTTTTGATATTGTATCTAAAAATACCATTAAATTCGGCAATAAAAGCTCAATAGGTGTATTTAGATAAATATTCCCCTCATCAAACCCTACTTGATTTTCTTTTAAAATTTTCTTTATCAATTCACGCCTGTAATCACTTTCTGTATCTGAATCATAGGATAACTTCATTAATGAAAGTCCGAAATCTTGGAGAGTGAAAATATCACCTTCTTGCTCGATGAAAATTTCAAAAATATCACCATCAGAGTAATAATAAGGCAAAATGATTTGAAATATGGAAGGTCTGATTTGCTTTAAATCAAACATATCCATAAACTGCTTTTGCAAGATATTCTTTATTTCAGACAGATTATTCATCTTTAAAAACCTAAATCAAGTTGATTACTATTTTCATTCTCGTTTTCAACTATTTCAAAATGCTTTAAAAATTGATGATAGTTTTGGAAGTTTAATTCTTTAAAAAACCTCACTATTGCTCCTTTAAAATTAATGTAATTGGCGGGTTTAGCATTATGCTCGGCTTTTATACCTTTGAGAATTGCACTTTCAGTTGCGAAATGTTTATGAAAGGTATTAAAAATAACGCCATCACTATGTTTATTAGTATGCTCATGTATGCCATTATATCGTGCTAAATTAATATCCTCATCTTCATTAGTGAGTAATTTTAGACCAACTGAAAACTTTTCTTCTAATTTTATACTTTGTCTAAAGAAAACTTTAAACTTAAAAGTTTTCTCTTCAATTATAGCTTCTGCATCCAAAACACCGTGCAAAGACCTGTCCAAATTCCGAAGTGAAAACCGTTTCGAAGTAATATTTTTAGGACAAGTTATAAGCAAATCTATTTCAGATTGTGTCATTTCTTAAAAGATTATTTTTAATGCAATAACGTAATAATTAAAAATATAACAATAGTTTTATTAAGAAAGTTGGTTGAAAGTTCAATTCTTAAATGGGTTAATCCACAAAAAAAGCGAACCATTCCCAAGAATAGTTCGCTTTTATTTTGACAAAAATATCTCTTAATGCAAGAAATGTCTTACGCCAGTCATGACCATTGAAAGACCATTGGCGTTGCAATAATCAATTGATTCTTTATCACGAATAGAGCCACCAGGCTGCACAACCGTTGTGATGCCCGCTTGGTGAGCAATTTCTACACAGTCAGCAAATGGGAAGAATGCTTCCGAAGCCATTGCTGCTCCGTTGAGGTCGAAACCAAATGTTTTTGCTTTGTCGATGGCTTGTTTCAACGCATCTACACGTGATGTTTGACCAACACCACAAGCCAACATTTGACCATCTTTCGCCAAAACTACATTATTAGATTTCAAGTGTTTACATATTTTTAAAGCAAATTCTAAAGCCTTAATATCGCTTTCGCTTGGAGCTTTTTCGGTTGCTACCGTAAAATTCTCGGCTGTTTCTATCGAATTATCTTTGTCTTGTTCTAAAACACCATTCAACAAAGTTTTGAATTGCTTTTTGCTTATATCAACCGATTTTCTGATTAATAAACGGCGGTCTTTTTTCTTTTTCAAGATTTCTAAAGCGTCTTCGTCAAAACTCGGAGCTATTAAAATCTCAAAGAAAAGTTTATGTAGTTCTTCGGCAGTTGCCAAATCGACGTTGGCATTTGTAATGATTACGCCACCAAAAGCCGAAACTGGGTCGCACGCCAAAGCATTTACGTAGGCTTCGTGTGCCGTTGGAGCAGTTGCTACGCCACAAGCGTTGTTATGCTTCACAATTACAAACGAAGTTTCTGTAAATTCATCCATCAAACGCACGCATGATTCTACATCCATGAGGTTGTTATACGATAATTCTTTGCCGTGAATTTGCTCAAACATAGCATCCAAATCGCCATAAAATGTAGCAGCTTGGTGCGGGTTTTCGCCGTAGCGTAAAACTTTTTTCGGCAATAAATCGAAACTTTGTGTTGACTGATAAATATCGTCGGCAAAGTAATTATGAATAGCTGTATCGTAGCTCGAACTCATCTGAAAGCCTTCTTTCGCATAGCGACGACGATCAGAAATGTCGGTCGAACAATCTTTTTCTTTCAAGATTTTGTAAACATCGTCATATTGTTCACGTGACGATACTATCAACACATCATTGAAGTTTTTGGCAGCTCCACGGATCAATGAAATGCCTCCAATATCAATCTTTTCAATAATATCTTCGTCTCTCGCTCCCGAGGCAACGGTTTCTACAAAAGGATACAAATCAACAATTACTAAATCAATCGACGGAATTTCAAATTGGGCGGCAGTTTGAACATCACTTTCGTTATCTCGGCGGTAAAGAATTCCACCGAAAATTTTAGGATGAAGGGTTTTTACACGTCCACCAAAAATTGAAGGGTAACTCGTCAAATCTTCAACCGCTGTAACCGGAATACCCAAATCTTCAACAAATTTTTGTGTGCCACCTGTCGAAAAAATTTGAACATTCTGTTCGTGTAGCAACTGTACGATTTTATCTAAACCGTCTTTGTAATAAACTGAAATAAGTGCAGACTGAATTTTCTTAGTCATTTTTTGGAATGATTTTTGCTTTTTTATAAACAGAAATATTTTAAGACCCACCAAGGTCTTTTTGATTGGTACGAAAATATTGAAAGTGCAAATTTACTGCTTTTTCTTGATTAGTGTATAATTGACCTAAAAACATTGAAAATTTAGCAAAAACGAATAGAATTTGTATTCTAATAGTTGTTTTATGGCTTTTCTTTATGAAAAAATATTTTTGTATAATCTCAGAATAATACAAATTTTAGGAATCAGTATTTGGGAGCGAGGTACTAATGATTATCAAGAATTAAAAGAAATTTCAAAGATAAATAATGATACGATAAACTTACATTATGGAGTAGCAGTGATGAAAAAAGCAGACAAGGACTTATTTTTCAAGCGTTCGTAAATCAGGGGCGGGTTTTAGTAAAAGAATAATTTCAGCAAAGTAGTGGAGGAGCTAAACTCCTCGCTACTGAGTGTTTCTATACAATGGTGCAGGTTTCTGAAAGGAGGCTTGCACCTCTTTTTTATGTTTTATTTACTCTCGGTTTCCAAGCAACTTCTTCGCTGCCCAATTCTTGTGTCATTTTTCGAGAAAGTACAAAAAGATAATCGGAAAGTCGGTTTAGGTATTTGATAATCAATGGATTAACTTCTTCTTCTGCAGAAAGTCTAATGCTCAAACGCTCGGCTCGTCGGCAAACTGTGCGTGCAATGTGCGTATAAGAAACCGACTGATGTCCGCCTGGCAAAACGAATGCCCGTAGTAGCGGGATTTTAGCATCCATTTTGTCCATTTCTTTTTCTAAAAGCAAAATATCTTCATCCAGAAG
The DNA here is from genome assembly GCF_043780375.1 of Emticicia sp. Classification (GTDB taxonomy): domain Bacteria; phylum Bacteroidota; class Bacteroidia; order Cytophagales; family Spirosomataceae; genus Emticicia. The sequence continues at coordinate 20,242 of NZ_JAYWCU010000252.1, forward strand.
GTCAGGAATTTTCTTTCTGCGAACTTGTTCAGGCTCAGAAGCCAAATCTGCCCCAATAGTAAATAATCTATCTTGAATTTCTTTCAAAATTTCTTTTCTTAATTCATTAATGGCTTGGTCACGCACCAAGCCGATCCACGAATTTAGCTCATCGACAGTACCGTAAGACTCAATTTTCAAATCGCCTTTACTAATTCTTGTGCCTCCCACGAGCGAAGTTGTTCCAGTATCGCCTGTTTTTGTATATATTTTCATCATTCACATTCCATTGATTCCCCCATCATTTTTTGGAGAAGGTTGAGACTGAGGTTAATCGGTGTTTATTTCCCCAAATAATCCTTATAAGTGCTACATTCTTTTAATAATTGGTCTTCATAAACTGTACTTCCATACTTGGTTTTCAAAAGATTGAAGTAAGTTGAGTATTTGTCTTTTCTTAAAGTTGCCAAAACTTGCTTGTTTTCAGTCTCTTTTTTTGCTTGTTCTTCTTCCGACAGCAAATAAAGTCCGTCATAAAGTTTTGTATAAACAATGTCATATTTTATTTTCTGACAAGCGGCTGCCAAGTAACAAGCCTTTGCCGATTGCTCAGGTTTTGGTGCGGTATTAATTGCTTTATCGAAATAAAACAATGCTTTTTCGTAGGTATAATAGTCGTCTTTTTCATTGACAGTTTCGGAGCCGCTCCAACTTCGGCGAAGCAAAATCCAACTATTACCATGATAATTCATATTATAAGTGCCACAACCGAGTAGTATCCAACTTTCATAATCATTGGGGTTTTGCTTTACTTTAGCTTCTAAAGCTGCCATGCGAGTTGCAAACGATAAGGGTGTAACTCGCTGTTTGGCATCAGTATCGCCTTGCCCACTTAAGCTAAACGGATTTACGTCTAAATATGTTTTGTAAGGTTCGTCTTGCCAAACTTTCGGAGAAATATGCTTCCATGCTTCACTTGCTTCGGCGTAACGATGTTCGGCTAAAGCTCTTCTTCCCAAAACCATGTATAAATAATCATTATCAAAACCTGCAAGTTTGTTTAATCTTTTGTCAAAATCACTTGGAGATTTCTTGGCAAAATAGGCTAAAACGGCATTAATCGTTGTTGAAGAAGTTGAATCTTCAATAGCATATTGGTCTGAACTACTTACAAATGAAGCACCCCCATTTTCGTCACTCAAGTTTAATTGATAAGTAGCCAGCATCGAAACAAGAAATGCCTTTGCTTTATTTTCAGGCGAAGCATTAGTATTAGTATTTGAATTTTCTTTCTTGCCAAAACAACCAGAAAACCAGCCTAATGACTTTGTTTTGGGGTCTGTTTTGATTGACATTTTCCCACCTAAATTCTCTGAAAATTCGTCATTTATAGGCAGACCTTGATATTTTGCTGCCAAAATTTTGCAAGTGGCATTAAAATTATTGGCAGTTCTGAACTTGTCCGAATGGGCAAAACGTTCTAATAATGGCATTACAGTTTCCTCCATTTGTGGCGTTACTTCAGGCGTTTTACTTACTGCCAAAATCATTTCCTGCATTGCTATTTGGTCTTTAATTCCTTGCTGATTGGTTGGAATCGCCTTTGCTTTTTGCAGTAATTCGTGGGCTTTTGCATAATCTTTAGCAATAAAAGTCAAATATGAAGCGGAAGTATACCAAAAAGGTGAGCTTTTTAGAGAAGAATTTTCGGCAGATTCGAGATTAAATGCCAATAGTTTTTCAAAATAATTTGAGGCATTTGCTTTCCAACTATTCTTTGTGAGCGAATCAACACCCCAAAAAACATAATTTAATTCTTGTCTTTCTGTGAAAAAATATTTCTCGTTTTTATTTATTTCACGAGCCATTACAAACTCTAATAAAGGATTTTGTACATCCAAATCACGTATTTTTTCAAGCATCGGTAAGCCATCTTGAAATGGTAAGACTGCTGTGGCAGCATATATATTAGCTTTTTCGTTGACATTTTGACAAAGGTTCAATGCTTCTTCGTAGAATTTTGCTACATGTTTTAAACTCAAATAAGCGGCGGTTTGCCGAGTTGGAGCATTGACAAATAACTGCGAAAAATGGTAATTTGCCCGTACCGAATCGCCTGCGTGCATGCAGGCTCCAGCCATGCGAGAAGTAGCCCAATCGCTGATAAAAGTTTTTTGTGTGAGAGGCTTTACCAATTTATCATAAAAATCAATACTTTTCTTTGGATTGCCTGCCATATCAGCCACTTTCACAGCTTGATATGCCAAACGTTCTTTTAAGAAAATATCTTTGGTTTTAGTATATTTTGTTTGAATATCAGTCAATAACGCGTCATAATCGGGTTTTACTACTTGTTGGTTTGTGTCAATGGCGGCATCATCCAAATTACTCAAATCATTGGCTTCTATTTCTTTGGCTAATACTAAATAGTCAAAGGCTTCGAGTTTTTCTTTCTTTTCTAAAGCATCGCTCAAACCTGTACCATGCTTATTTTCTTCATTATTAATATATAATTCATCAGTAACTATTTTTTCAGAAACACCTGCATAATTTGCCCATGCTTTCACATTTTCGGCTAGTGCAAGGTCGATTTTGGCATCTTCTCCCCAAATATCAGTATCGTAAGTAAATTGTGTTGTAAAATTATAAGGATGAAATTTCGCTTCATTATTGGCACTTTCGGGCGAGAAAAAACTCTTGAATTCGTCATAGTCGAACGGTTCTGGCCCGCAAGCGATCAACAATAAAATAATAACAGATTTGGTGCGATTACTCAAACGAAGCATAGATTTGACGGAGTTTTTCATAGCCATAAAAATAGATTGTAGGGGTGTCTAAATGGTACAAAGCAAAGGTAAGTTTTTGGTTCGATATTTTTTTACTTAAAGCCTCAGAACCTTTCAAGATTTCGTCAAAATCAACTTCTTCGGCACGAATCAAATCGCCTTTGCGTAACGAAAGCCCAAAGGCGGTTGTATCTCGCAAAACTGTATATTTATTGTCAGTTTTTTGCAGGAAATTTTTATTGCTAAGTACTTGATTATCAAGGTTATTTATGACAGTTAAGAAACGCTTATTTCTATAAAAAATTGACCAGCGAAAAATCGGAAAAACTACATCAAGTGGCATTGGATATTGGTCGAGCATACCTAAATATTGAGAAGCGGCATCAAGGTCATAAATAGAATTACGAATTTGTGGTTTTTTCCAGT
>NZ_JAYWCU010000253.1:0-15738 GCF_043780375.1 Emticicia sp.
AAAAACCTTTTGCTGTTACGGCATGAATCTTTTTAGGAAACTTAGCCGTAATATCGGTAAATGTATTTTCAATAGTTTTTCGATAGTATCTGTTTTCGAGTTCTTCCGCCCAAGTATTTTTCTCTAATGAGTTTTTCTTTGTGGCGGCTTTGAGTCTAATTCCATTGAATTTTTCGTGAAATTCTTTATGTTCTTTGTTAATATATGCTGCATCACCGTACAAATCACTGTTTTTGGGTAAATTTATATCCATTCCTTGAAAAGTAGTGTTATCGTGAACAACAGTAGCAGTAACCATAAATTCAACAGGAATCCCATCTCCAGTAGTAATAAGATGTACTTTGAACCCATAAAAATACTCCCTTTTTGATGTATTATATCCTCTAAACTCCTCGCCCCTTACAAGTTTAGAACGAGAAATTCGGATATTTTTGCAAACAGCAACAGGAAATGACGGGGCCGCCCGTGCGGTCTATAATATAAACACTTTGTAAGTTCAATTCTTTGAAAATTAAACCCAAAAAGTTAAATAGTGAAACCTTTAAATCAGTCAAGCTATGCAAAATTCTATTAAAATTACTTTTATCTGGCATCTTTAAACCATAGTGAGCCTCTAAATATGCACACGCTGATGCTTGATTTCCATAAAAGTATTTCCCTGATAAAATAACAGTGGTTATTACCTGTGAATTGCTCAATTTTCGTCTTTTATCAGACTCTTTGTTGTCTATTTTTGACAATAAATCGTCAATAAAACAGTAAATTGAGATTGTAAAATCTTTCATCTGTAAGGAAAATTTAAGTTTGGAAACCAAAATTACCATATTTTTGAAGGGTTTTACTTTTAGAACACTACGCAACTCGCATTAATAAGTGATAGTTGTGGGAATGATTGATTGAACAAAAGGCTTTGAAATAGGTTAAATATAAATAAAAAATAGCCATTATGCCCGAACTCCCCGAAGTAGAAACTTACCGCCGTTATTTTGAAGAAACAAGTTTGTATCAACCCATCAGCGATGTTTATGTGGAAGATACCAAACTTCTTACGACCGATTATGACACGCTCGTTCAACAACTCAAAAGTCGCCAGTTTATAGGTACAAAACGGGTAGGTAAAAACCTATTTGCCCAATTGGATGCTTCCTATTGGCTGCATTTTCATTTCGGAATGACGGGAGATTTGGCGTATTTTAAAGATGACGAAGATACACCTCGTTTTGCTCGAATTATTTTTCGTTTTGCCAATGGCTTCAAGTTGGGTTTTCTGTGTCCAAGAAAATTTGAGCGAATTGGTATTGTAGAGGACATTGACGAATATCTTTCTGGCAAGAAAATCAACAAAGATGCTTTAGAAATTACACTTGAAGAACTTTCAAAGACTTTGATAAAAAAGAAAGCTCCTATAAAATCGGTGTTGCTCGACCAATCAACGGTGGCAGGAATTGGCAATTGGATTGTGGACGAAGTATTGTTTCACGCAAAGATTCATCCTGAACGAATATCAAGTCAATTGTCTGATAATGAAATAGTTATGATTTACGATGCGATGCGTTTAGTAATACAAACGGCGATTGATGCCCAAGCAAATTATGATGATTTCCCAAGAAACTTTTTGATACACGCACGTGGTTGGGGAATTCAAAATTCCGAAAATATAATAGGAAAATGCCCTGAATGTGGTGAGAAAATAACTATTTCAAAAGTAGGTGGACGAACGACTTTTTTCTGTGCTAATCGTCAGGTATTATAAAATAGTCATTAGGCAGATTGTCTGCCTAATGACTATTATTTATCATTTCATCAACAACCCAACTGCCAAATCAATCTGAGCAGTAAAACTATCCAATACTTTTGCCGTGATTTCTACGCCTTTTTCGGCATCTTTCCATTTTCTTTGTTCGATTGACTCACGAATCAAAGGCATGGTTTTTACACCGTAACCAGTATAATACCCTGGGGCATAAATTTGGTGTTTATACCACGGACGCATAGGCAAACCTTCTGGCAATAGGAGTGAACGCTCTGCTTTATACAAAATTTCGTTCAATCGTTTCAATTGTTCAGCACTCAATTTATCAGCATTTTTGCTTGCTGTAGTATAATCATTGGCACTTTTTTCTAACCTAAGTAAAGCATTTTTCAAAGGAGCAAAATTAATATAGGGCACCTCGTCCAAAAGTTTTATAGTAAAAGGCTTAGTTGGGTCAGCGGCGGCGGCAAAACGTCCATCTTTCACTAACTGATTGTTTTCTTCAGTTTTGCTATGTTGCGATTCGAGTAGTTTTTCGACTTCATCACCATAATTTTGCATGGTATTCGCAAAATTCTGAAATTCAAAGGGCAACACGTCGGCATTAGCCAAACGTAAAACCGTTCTTCCCATTGTTTTTGCCAAAGCTACACCATAAGAAAAATCAGGGTCTTTGAATCGAACAAACATATCATACGAATCATAAATCGAATGATACTCGCCACCTTCACCTTCGCCACCAAAACCAACATTCATTGCCGAAATACCCAAATGTTGCAAAAATGGCGTAAAATCCGAGCCAGAACCCAATGCACCGATACGTAAATCACTGCGAGATTTTGCTTCTTTTTTACCATCAGGTGAACCATTTACTAATAAAGTTGAACGTAAACGTTCTGAAACACTAATATTTTTTTGTGGGTCAATGACATTGCGAGAAACTTGGTTAAAAAATTTCTCTAAAGTATGCGAGCCTCCTGCATATAAAAATCCACGCTCATTTCCGTCAGAATTGAGATACACAACTGCCTTTTTTTGCAATTCATCTTGAAAAGTTTCTGCCCATTCGGTCGAACCTAACAAACCAGGTTCTTCTCCATCCCATGCACAAAACACAATTGTTCTTTTTGGTTTCCAACCTGTCTTTGCCAATTCTCCAATAGCTCTTGCTTCTTCCATTACGGCTACCATTCCGCTCAATGGGTCGGCGGCACCAAAAACCCAACCATCGTGGTGATTCCCACGCATAATCCATTGGTCGGGAGATTCCGAACCTTTCATTACGGCAATTACGTTGAAAAGAGGTTCTACCTTAAAATCGAACTCCAATTTCAAATGCACTTTTGCTGGCCCCGGTCCAATATGGTAAGTAATAGGCAACTGTCCCGCCCAAGATTCGGGAGCAAGTCTTCCGCCAATTGCTTTGAGCAAAGGCAAAGCATCAGCGTAAGAAATAGGCAACACGGGTATTTTCATGATAGTTTGGGCATCTTTGTAATCTAAACTTTTGGCGTTTTTAGTATGGCCATAGCCTGGAGTCAGAGGGTCGCCGGGTTGCACTGGCAAATCTAAAACTGAACCTCGCTGCACACTATTTTCGTTGCGAAATGGTCCTGCTGGATAAACATCGCCTTGTCCGTAGCCATCATCTTTTGGGTCGGAATAAATGATACAACCAACTGCCCCTTTTTCGGCGGCCAATTTAGGTTTTAGTCCACGCCATGAATTGCCATATTTTACTATCGCAATCTTACCTTTCACACTAATACCCATTTTTTCCAATACTTCGTAGTCGGCAGGAGTACCGTAGTTGACAAAAACTAACTCTGCCGTTACATCTCCATCGCTCGAAAAACAATTGTAGGTAGGCAAATGATCTTTCAATTGGCTTGAAGTAGCATCTTCTTTCAAAGTTGGCTCAACTAATGATGCTTTGAAAACCGTTGGACTAACCAATTCTAATTGACGAAATTTTGGCGTTGGGAAAAGTGTATAAGAAGTGTCAATTCGTGCTTCGTAGCCCCACGAGCGAAACAAATCTCGCATAAAAACTGCATTGTCTCGGTCATGTGGAGAGCCTACATAATGAGGTTTAGCCGACATTCGCTTGAGCCATTCTTGTAAGTTTTTGGCATTTATGCGAGCGTCAAATTCTGTTTCTAAATCTAACTGTTTTTGAACACTTTTTGCATCAAAACCAAGGAGACTTTGCGAAAATGAAACATTGCAGCTCAACAAAAGAAGAGCATAGATAAAAAGAAAGGCTTTTTTCATAGTAATATTAATGAAGGGGTTTAGGTAAATAATGAAGAATAAACAAGCAGTAAATATAAGTATTGTGCTTGATATTTTGTGGTAATTTTGCTGGAATTAGTATAAACAAATATTGCCCGCCACACACCAAACTGGTGCATAGCGGGCAATACAAGTAATGCTTTTTCTTAATTGGTTGTTCTATAAAGTGTTCCATTTTCTACTACATAGAGTTTTCCACCCATTGCAGCAATCATTGTTACCTCTTTTAGTAAACCTTTATCACCAATTTGCATATAGTTGCCATTTTTATCATTCTTAAAAAGTGTTCCATCCTTCTCAACACTCCACAAAAAACCATTATCTCCAACCATCGAAATGGTCTCTTCAAAGTCACCAGCTTTGCCAACTTGTTCCCATTTCATGGCTCTAATGCTTGTTCTGAATAAAGTTCCGCCTTCTATTGTCCATAAATAGCTGTCCATTGCCTGAAGCGTACTTACGTCTTTAAATTCTCCTTTGTTGCCAATTTGTCTCCACGACCCATCTTTAGATGTTTCGTACAGTGTGCCATCGGTTTCAATGGTATATAATTTACCATCCATAGCTGCAGCGGCAACCGTATTTTTCCAGTCTCCTGATTTACCAATTTGTATCCAAGCCAAAGTTTTGGCATCGTTGCGATACAGATTACCACTTTCAATAGTCCAAATCTCATCATCTAATGCCACACCAAAGTCCACATTTGCAAAACTTCCTTCTTTACCTAATTGCTCATATTTTCCGTTTTTATCAGTTCGGTAAAGTGTGCCATTGTGTTCAAGGCTATAAAGATAACCATTCATCGAAATAATACCGGCTGTACTTTTCCAGTCACCCTCTTGCCCAACTTTTTCCCAACCTTGAGCAAAAAGTAGGTTACTTAGTAATAAACAAAAACCAATTGTCAGAGAATAAATACTTTTTTTCATGAATATATAATAGATTGATTTATGCCTACTCTTTACGTTTTCGGCAATCCGTCCCTACTCTGTTTGAAGGATTTTCGGGTTTCTCCAATATTGTTTTGTGTTGGTGAAAAGTCGTTTGACTAACGAAAATTTAGTGACTGAGTGAAGTCGAAGGTACTAAATTTATTTTAAAAAATTATCTTAACCCACTCCAACAAATCTCAGCTAAATCGCCAATTACATGTTCGGCAACGATAACATCTTGAAAACCTTCAATAAAAATAGAAACAATAAACGGCTGTTTTGCGTAAATAATAGCTACATCGCCTCTTACGTAGGGTAAACTACCTGTTTTATGAGCAATAATAAGACCATTTGGTAAATTTCTCGGAATTGTGGCCGTATCTGCACAGTTTTTTAATATACTTATCATTTCGTCGCATAGGGTAGGAGTTGCCACTTTTTTATCATAAATAAGCCGCATCAGAGCATTGATTTCCACCACATTTATGTAGTTTTCTCTGCCTTGTTTCACGGCTTCGCTATCCATCATTACTCGGTTTAGGCGAGTTTTTGTGATGTCTAATTTTGCTAAATTCTGATTCACCGCCTCTATACCAATTTTACGAATCAAAATATTGGTTGCCGTATTATCGCTCGAACGAATCATTTCTTGGGCAATCTCTCTGATTGTGAGTTGTTTTCCTTCGGGAATATTTGCTAAAATGCCCGAACCTCCAACCTTTTCGGCATTGGTTAGCGTATGAGTTTTATCTAAATCTATCTCGTGTTTTTTGACTTTCTCCATCAATTCTAACAAAATCGGAATCTTGATAACGCTCGCCGAAGGTACTCGTTCATCGCCTCTATGTCTAAAATATACTTTTCCTTCAATGCTTTCGACCGACATCGTTACTTTATATGCCGAAGGAAGTTTTGATAAATAATCAAGTATTCGAACTTTATCTACTTTCTTATCAATAGTCTGAGCAACTGAAATGTTTGCTAATGCACTCAATATAAACAAAGTAACAAATATTTTCATTTTATACTGAAAATTTAGAAATAATAATATTTTTTATATAATCTATTTAATCTGAAATAATGTGATATATTGAAAGTATAGAATATTCAATATATTTAATTTATTTTGTACGTTCAATAGAAAATTGAACTAAGTCGTGCAATGATTTTCGGAAAGCAGAATCGGGAAAGGTAAACAGGATTTCGTTGGCTTCTTGAACGAAGCGTTTCATCACTTGGGTCGTATATTGAATACCACCAGATTTTTTTACAAAGTCAATCACTTCGGTTACTTTTTTAGGGTTTTCGGAGTGATTTTTCACAAGATTAATGATATTTCTTTTTTCTGACCAAGTGGCGTGGTTCAAAGCGTAAATCAAAGGCAAAGTCATTTTCTTTTCTTTGATGTCAATACCCGTTGGTTTTCCAATTTCGGTATCGCCATAGTCGAAAAGGTCGTCTTTTATCTGAAACGCCATGCCGATTTTCTCACCCAAAAGTTTGGCTTTGGCAACAATTTCGGCAGAAACTCCGACTGATGCGGCTCCTACCGCACAGCAAGAGGCTATCAAAGAAGCTGTTTTTTGGCGAATGACATCATAATAAACATCTTCAGTAATATCTAATTTACGAGCTTTTTCAATTTGAAGTAATTCTCCTTCGCTGAGTTCTTTTACAGCTGTAGAAACAATTTTGAGCAGGTCAAAATCTCCATTATCAACGCTCAGTAATAGTCCACGTGAAAGCAAATAATCGCCTACTAAAACCGCAATTTTGTTTTTCCAGAGTGCTTTTATAGAAAAAAAACCACGTCTGTAATTAGAGTCATCTACCACGTCGTCGTGCACGAGTGTGGCGGTGTGTAGCAATTCTATCAGAGCAGCCCCACGGTAAGTTGCTTCGTTGATAGTGCCGAGCGTGCCAGCCGTCAAAAAAACAAACATTGGGCGTACCTGTTTGCCTTTTCGATGAATAATGTACTTCATTATTTGGTCGAGTAGCATCACGTCGGTCTTCATTGACTGGCGAAATTTCTTCTCGAAAATTTCCAAATCTTGCTCGATTGGGGCTTGTATTTGATTGATATCTAAAGACATGAAGAAGGGAGCAAAATGACGTTTTGCTCTGAAGGTGCAATTTTACGATTGAATTCTGACTTATTGAGTAGATTAATAGAAAATAATATTTTTTTAATGTTTTTATTCAAATTTTTCTTGAATTATATCAATTTTAATAATTATTTATTAGGTATCATTAAAGCAAATTTTCAAATTTTTTATCAAAAATAAGTATTTTCATCGTATAATTGAGAAAAGAATGACAGGATTTAAAAGATTTATACGGTTTTCAGGCTTATCTAACGTTTTAGTGGCTTAGTTGATTCTTTTTTTCATTCAAGTAATGAGCGTTTAAATAAATTTATTGTTAAAATGAAGGCATTAGTTTTGGGTGGGGGCTCGCTGAAAGGGGCTTGGCAAGTTGGCGTGATTCATGCAATTTTGGATACTGGATTTAAGCCAGAGATGATTTATGGCATATCAGCGGGTGCATTGAATGGCTCATTTATGGTCAATGAGGCGGGCAAACAGTTCATTCAAAAAGGAGAGATTGACTGGGATTTGGTCAACAAAAAACTGCTAAAGTTTTGGTTGGAAAATATTAGGCAACCTTCTGATATTGGAGTGCTAAAATCAAAGTTTTCGCTCGGAATAGATACACTTCTGAGTAGATTTGATGGCTTGATTGACACAAATCCATTACATGAAAAGCTCAAAAAACATTTGGATATAAAGGTTTTGCGTCGTAGTCCTATTTATTTAAAAGTTGGAACTGTCAATATAAATACGGGGCAAATGCACTATGCCAATCCACTTGAGGATCATTTTTTAGATTATCTTCGGGCAAGCAGTTCGTTGCCTTTTATAATGCCTGCCATTCAGATTGGCGGTGACCACCGTGAGGCATATATGGATGGGGGTTTGCGTGAAGTTGTTCCGCTCCGAAAAGCGATTGAGGATGGTGCTACCGAGATTTATTGCGTAGCTACGCATCCAAAAAATCGATCATTAGAACATTTCAATTACCGTAGTTTTTTTAGTTTGATTGAACGAATAAAAGATATTACAGTCAATCAATTTGAAAATAGCGATATTGAATGGGCAGAAAATTATACCAAAAGCTATGGAAGTATTGGGTCGTTTAACTTAACTAAAAAAATAAAATTGACTATTATACGACCAGAAGAGCCTTTGCACATTGAATTGACCGATTTTAATGTAAAGGACATTAAGGAGATTATTAAGCAAGGCTATGAGTATGGACATGAAAAGTTGAACCTTTAGAGCCGAAAAATCCAGCCCTTACAGATTTTGTGAAAAAGCCATTTGTTTTTTATCATCACTAATTTCGAACCAAACAAAAAGTCCTGTAATGATTGTTGACAGTACAAAATAACTTGCGATAATAGTACTTGCCCAAGCGTATTTTTGATTAATACCAAACCAATCTCCAGTTGAATAAATGAGGTACAAACCAAGTATGTTTTTTATGCTTTCCCACAAAATTGCATACGGATTTCTGTCCATCAATTCGGTATAACTGAAAACTATTAGAAAGATAAATGCACCATAAATAAACATATTTGGCATGCCTATTTTGGCAATATTTCCATAAAAATAAACCAATAAAAAAATCGTAAAGAAGAATTGTACCCATGCCCAAATAGACATAGCCGCTGTGGTTTTTGGAGCATATTTTTTGAAATCATAAGGATTTTCTATCTTTTTATCGGGAAAACGCACTGCTACATCGACTGGTCGCCAGCCCGTTGGCATAAACCAAATACGGAGTTTATCTTTCCAACTTTGTGCATAGTATGCATCTTTTATCATAAACCATAGGTGCTGAAAATTAATCTTTATCGGATTCCAAGTGCTGGCAGGGCGAGTGATACCATAAATAGGTGGAACATCGGGTAATTCTTCTTGAAAAGTGCCAAAAAGTTTATCCCAAAATATAAATATTTGTCCATGATTTTTGTCCAAATATTCAGGATTAATAGCATGGTGAACTCTGTGATGAGAAGGTGTAACGATGATTTTTTCTAAAAAACCTAACTTACCAATATAAATGGTATGGTACCAAAACTGAGCAAACAAATGCAGTGGAGCAACTACTGCAATCACCTGCACAGGAACACCTAAAAGTGCGGCAGGAAGTAAAAATACAGTAAAAAGATTGACAAATGTTGATATACTCTGACGTAAAGCACAAGCTAAATCAAACTCTTCGCTGCTATGATGAATAGCATGTTTGTTCCAAAAGAAGTTGACTTGATGGGCCATTCGATGTACCAAATAACCTGTCAAGTCTAACGAAACAAATGCTATTATGTAAACCCAAATGCTTGATTCTATTTTATAGATTGTCCAGTGTGCAACCATCCAATTGTAGGTTAAGATACTTATACTTAGACCCAAAATATCTTTAACCGAGTTTGTAAAACCCGAACTCATACTCGAAAGCATATCCATATTTTGGAAAGGGTGTTTTTTGAAAAAATAGCCGTAAAGTTTTTCGAGTACCACTAAACCTAAAAATATAGGTGTTGCGATTACTAAGATTTTGCCGTAGGTTTCCATAGTGGTATGCTTGCATGCGGGATGTTGCCTAAATATTATTAGACAAATTTATGAAAAAGTATTTTTATTTCTATATGTGAAGTGAATTTTGAACAAAAAAAATCTTGCAGAGATTTCAAAACGATTTACGATAGTAAGATTTTGTCAAAACCGATATTGAGCTCGGCATGTAAAATTATTATCTTTTACATCTGTTGAGTAATCTGGCAATATTGTTTTTTCGTTTTGTGGCATTTCGTACCAGAAAATGACTTTAAAATTATCGTTGGGATAAACTACATAGCCAAAGCCTATAGTATTGACCCGAACGTCGGCTCCTGAAAACCCTGTATTAATTTTAGTGACTTTTACCTTCTTATTTGGGTCATACCAGTCATACTTTACAACGAATTGGTGTTTTTTACTACCCAAATGTTGCAAGAAATAAAAATAGGCTCCATCGAAGTTTCTGATGTACAATGGAGATAGTTTGCCATTGTTTGTTGGGATACCACCAGGAGTTTCGGAAGTGCTTTGTGTAGCTGTTTGCACCCCCCTAATATATTCTGCACGAAATTCTGTTTGCCCTTTCCGATTTGGTATTTTTAGTTGAAAATCTACTCCATAATAGGTTCTGGGTGAGATTTTGCCAATATTATTTGCAGATGAATCGACAGTGAAATTACTGTTTCCATCCATTCGATAAATGTATTTTGTTGATTGTTCCATTCCACCAAATAATCCCGAAATACTACCGCTAACAATCATTTTTGGTGTAATTTTATACGGTTTTATCGAAAATCTGGTAATTAAATCTTTGTGGTTATCAAAATCAGTAGTAGCCGATAAACCTTGACCATTAAAAAGCCCTGCATCAAGTTTTATGTATTTTAGAAAATTAGTTTTTATTCGAGCTTCAAAAGTTGTCATTATACCTAAATCACGCTCAGTTTTCATCAATAATTGAGACATTCTCCCACGCTCGGGTGATTCACGGTCGGCTGATGTGTAATTTACTTCATAACCAAATGGCCGAGCAAACATACCAGTTGTGAAAGAGAACATATTTAAGCTATTTTCGTAGATACGCCCCCAAAAATCTCTGATAAAAACGCCTTTTTCAGTGCCATCAAATTGAAAAACAAAGTTCACCTGTGGCATATTATTTTTGTCAAATCGGGCATAATCGAAGCGAATTCGACCTCTACGTAGCATAAATCTGTTATTGACATTAGGTTGAAAGTCACCTCCATTAAAACTTTTTGCTCCATCAGACTGAATGACTTGAAACTGTGGCTGAATGTAACCACTGATGCCTACATATTCATACTTTTTGATAGTTGAAAGTAGTTTTTTTACTATCGTGGTATCAAAATCCATTAGTGAACCCTTTTGTTGTCCATAAGATTTTGTTAGGTTAAATAATATAGCAAATATCAATCCCCTTGTAAATAGAGGTTTTGAGAAGAAATTCATAATTGGTGTTAAAATAATAAGATTTTGAGGTGCAAAATTACGCCTTTTTATTTCTCATTTAAAAAAACATCAAAACTATAAACAAAAAAAGGCGAGGATATTAGCCTCGCCTTTTCAAAAGTCTTATCGTATTTCCAAACTACAATAGCCAGCGGAAAAATACAAATAATGAAGCCGAAAGAATAATGGCTACTGGTAGCGTAAGTAACCACGCTAAAAGAATATTTTTAACTGTTCCTGCTTGTAAATTTTTAATACCTTTGCTCGCTACCATTGTACCAGCAATACCCGACGAAAGAGCGTGGGTTGTACTTACAGGTAGCTTAAACCATGAAGCTAAACCGATGGTTATTGCAGCCACTAACTCAGCAGATGCTCCTTGTGCATACGTAAGATGAGATTTGCCGATTTTTTCGCCAACTGTTACAACAATACGTTTCCAGCCAATCATTGTTCCGAGTCCGAGTGACAATGAAATCATGAGAATTACCCACATTGGAGCGTGGTCAGTAAACCTTCTGATGCCTTTTTCTTCTTTAGTGGCTATATCTTTTAAGGTTAATTTATCGGCATCACTTAAAACAACATCTTCATCTTCAACTAATTTTTTAGCATTGCTACTAATAGTTAAAAGGGCTTTTCTTACATCTAAAGTGTTAGATTTATCAACTTTATTACTATCCACAAGGTTGTTTAGGTAAGAAAGGCTTACATTGATTTTTGCGATTCTTTCTTTTTCAATCACTGATGCGAATGTCGTATCAATTTGAGCAACTTTTTGGGAGATTATTGCTAAATCAGGTTTTAATGTCTGAAAATCAATAGTTTTATTAATGGCGAAGTAAGTAGGCAAAATTCCAATCAAAATCAACATTATTAAACCAATTCCTTTTTGACCATCATTACGACCATGAAAAAAACTCACGAGCGTACAAGTTGTAATCAATATAGCACGAATCCAAAATGGAGGAGCTTCGTCTTTCTTGGGTTCTTCAAAAACCTGTTTTCTTATCTCTTTATTTAATAATCGGCGAAGTGCAAACATCAAGAAAACTGCCAAAGCAAACCCAACCATTGGCGAAAGTAGCAATGCTGTAAATATTTCCTGTGCTTTGTCCCAGTTTACTGCTGTAATACCAGTTTTATTTTCAGGAAGTAGTGCATATCCTAAACCAACACCCAAAATTGCACCAATTAATGTATGTGAACTTGAAGCAGGAATACCAAAATACCAAGTTCCTAAGTTCCAAATGATTGCACTAAACAATAATGCAAGCACCATGGCGATACTATGATAAACATTTTGGTCTATTAGGAGTTCTACTGGAAGTAAATTTATAATACTCATTCCTACGCCAACCCCACCGGTAACAACGCCAATAAAGTTGATAATTCCTGACCAAACAACGGCTTGAGTCGGTTTAAGTGAATTGGTGTAAATTACAGTTGCAACAGCATTGGCAGTATCATGAAATCCGTTGATAAATTCAAATGCACAAGCGGCCAAAAGACAAAAAGATAAGAGCAGGAAAATGTCGGTTTCTAAGCCAAACATAGGATTTAGGGGTTTAGTTATTAATATTGATTATATTGGTGTTTATAATTTTGATGCAAATGTCTGAAAGTTTTGGCAGTGTTAGATAAATTAAACATTATGAAATTGTTAAGACTTAATAAATTTACTTCTTTTTTGTGTTATAATTGCAGAAAACCGTTAAAAAAATATCAAAATGCTCTGTATTTCATTGATTGCTGCCATGAGTAAAAACCGAGCAATTGGCTTGAATAATGCCTTGCCTTGGACTCCGATTCCAGCCGATTGGGATAATTTGAGGGTAGTTACGAAAGGAAAAAAGATGATTATGGGACGAAAAAGCTATGATAATCCACACCGAATTTGGTCGGAAGTAGGCAATTTTGTGATTTCTCGACAAGCTGATTATATTGTTGATAAAGGTTTTGAATTGGTTAATAGTTTGGAAGCTACCTTTGAAAAATGCAAAAATGATGAAGAGGTTTTCGTATTGGGTGGCGAAGAAATTTTTCGTTTGGCGATTCCTTTTTCACATAAAATTTACTTGACTCTCGTTCACGAAACCGTTGAAGGAGATACTTTTTTTCCTGTTTTTGATGAAAGCCTTTTTGATGTTATCGAACGGAAAGATTTTAACGCAGGTGAAAACACGCCTTATGATATTTCGATTTTGACTTATCAGCGAAAATCACTTGAATAATAGATTTACTGCGAAAGTGTTTTTCGACTTAAAATACTTTCGCAGGAAGTCTAATGTAATATCATCTTCATTTTTTTTATTCAATTCACCATTATTGAGTTCAAAAATATCTATAAGTATAAACACCTACATTAACGGTTTTCCTCAAAAAAACCGTTTCCAAGAGCGTCATTTTGAAGAAAAATGAAATAATGCATTATAAGCAGTAACGAAAATTGAAGTTTTTAGGTAATTGGTTGAATGTGGGGTAGAAAAAGATTGGCAGATATGTATGTAAAAATAAAAAAGTCAAAAAATTGAGTCGTCAAAAATTGCATAGGTACAAAAAGAAACCCCAAGATATACCACCTTGAGGTTTCTATAAATATTTTATTCATCCTTAAAATCCTATACCAACTGTAAATGCACGAACAGTATTTGGTAAATCTGCTACTTTCGTGGCTGCACCCGTCATCAAATTTATTGAATATATAGCAGATTTGTCTGCTACTTTTAGAGCAGCGTATCCGATACCGCTTCGACTTGTGATATCAAATCCGCCCGCAGCTTCAACATTAATTCCTAAACCCCCAACTTCTACTTGAGTGCCATTATTTGGTGGATCTTGTTTGTTGAGTTTGTCAGTCATGCTGTCAATATTAAACAATACTGTGGTTGTAGCACCGGCAAAATTATTGGTGTATGCCGAGGCTGTTACACTTGGGGTTGCTGGGTTTAATATACCATCAACAGCAGCAATTGCCCCAGTTTCAGGATGTAGGCGAAGATTTTGACCTGTATTGCTGATACAACGAATGCGGTCTACAGTAGGGTTAAAATCAAAACCAAAAGAGGTTCCTGACAATAAAGTTGCAAATGGTGCTGTTCCAACTACAGTTGCTGCACCAGATGAAGTATTTAGAACATATAAGCGACTGGTGCTTCCTAAAGCATATAACTGTCCAGTAGCAGGACGAATATCAATTCCTAAAATAGTTTCACCAGTTTGCAAGCCTGTGATGGTTTTACTGATGGGTGTACCGATATTTATAAAATTAAAAATCAATAAATTATTAGTTTCGTCAATGGCATAAGAAACTGGTGAAGTTGGGATAGCTAAACCATTGATATTGCCAGCAGGCAAATTACCTAATTTGGTTAATTTACCCGTCATTAAATCTACTTGATGAAGCTCCCAAGTGCCACCAACCATAACCGCAGTAAGAGCAACATCGCCCGCTGGGTTAATATCAAAACCTGCTGACATTGTAATATCTATGCCTAAAGCACCTACTTCAACCAATGTGCCGTTATTTGGAGGATCTTGTTTGTAAAGTTTATCAGATTTTGAATCAATATCAAACAAAACTGTGGCTGTTGCACCTGCCGTGTTGTTGGTATAAGCCACTGACTCAATGGTTGGGCTTGCACCACCGTTAATATTTCCATCGGTTGCTGCAACGGCTCCTGTTTCGGGGTGTAAACGTAAATTTTGTCCCGTATTAGTTACCAATCTGATTCTGTCAACAGTTGGATTGAAATCAAGAGCAACTGCCGAACCAGTAATTGTTGGATTAAGTGCAGCAGCTCCTATTACTCTTGCTACACCTGTTTCTTGATTAATGACATACAAACGGTTTTGAGTACTTACACCGTATAATTCACCTGTTGCTGGACGAAAATCAATTGCTGCCAAGGCATCGCTGGCAAGCAAACCCGTAATTGGAGTCGTTACAGATGCCATTGCAGAGTTCATGGCGTTGATTTTGATTAACTGCTTGCCATCTACAAGAGCAAAGAATGTAATATCGGGTTTTATGATACTAATAGTTTCTTCTTTTTTACAAGAAAACATTGTGAAACCCAGGGCGAATACTGATGCTATAATAAGCATCTTAATTTTTGGAGTATGCATATAAAGTAAAGTTTTGTTTAGTCTATATACGATACTTATATTCAATCGGTTTTATGAGAGTTTATGATTTTAGATTTTACAAATACGATTTGATTAATATTTACTGATAATATCATGTAGTTTTCTCCTTACTATACATAATCCCATCGATTGAAAACCCAGCGATTTTTCCTTCACTATCAAGCGAAAACTGTATGATAGATTTTCCCCACCACCAATTAACACTGCTTCCCATGAAGGTATCGTAGTTCCAATGTTGTAAAGGGAAATTGAAATTATTGGGTTGTTTTACGGTGAGTAAGTCATTTACTAATGTTACTTCGGCGTTGCCATAAATTTTGTTAACATATTTTCCTGTATATGCTTCTAAAGCTAATGAAGGATGCGTATTCAGCACTCTTTTGGCCAACTGTTGGTCTTCTTTTTTATTAGCCTTATCACTTAAACCTTTGTATAAATTGAAGAAATCGTTGCTCCAATCATTCGTATTATCATGAAAACTCCACAAATCGAAGGTTTTATACATTATTGCGTG
>NZ_JAYWCU010000254.1:0-6608 GCF_043780375.1 Emticicia sp.
TTTTTAAAGAAATAGCCCCGTCTATCAGTGTATTTTCCATTTCTATCGTAGTCTTCGTGTTGGTCGAAAAGTTGATTCAAATGTTCATATTTCACCCCAAACTTTCCATAAAACCCTGTATAATAACCTGCATTTTTTAGCACTTTTGGGTAAGAAGTTTGCATATATTCGTCTCGAATATCGCCCGTTTGAAAAGTGTATTTGTGGGTACGTTCTTGCATTGAACTCAAAATACTTGCCCTGCTTGCTGCACAAATAGGAGTTGTAACAATAGCTTTTTTGAAGTAAGTACCAGTTTTTGCCAATTTATCCATTTCGGGCGTATGAGCATATTTATTTCCAGAATAACCCAAAGCATCGGCTCGGTGGTCGTCGGTGAGAATAAATATAATATTGGGCTTTGATTGGGCAAAAACTGACTTTAAACCAAAACTTAAAACAAATAAAGTAAAAACAAAAATTTTGTTGAACATCTTCAAGGTTAGTTTTATAAAATTATTGTCATTATTTATACAATGGTTGAAATAGATTGAAAATACTCTAAATCAGTAAACTTTTTTGCATTTAAACTCAATTTTTAAAGAAAAACTTATTCAACGATTGGTTTTCCTTCATAATTTACTTTTACATAAGGTACAGTTTCTGATTCATCGACCAAATAATTCCATTTTTTTATATACTCTTTTCCTGGCAAAAATTCGTCTTTACGTTTTTTCAGTTCACTGTTTAAATCGGCATTTAATTTTTTCTGTAATGATTGGTATTCTGATTTACCGATTAAATTATTGAGCTGAAAAGGGTCTTTCAGATTATCGAATAGCAGCCACGGGCCTTGCAAATCTCTTACATAAGTATATTGTTGATTCACAATTCCACGGTATTCTTTTCCACCCATTTTTCTGTTCCACTGCCCAAAAGGTTGCGAGCAAGAAATCAAGGTTTGTTTGACATTATCTTTTTTTGTGCCTTTCAAAACCCCCGAAAAATCAATTCCTTCGACCGTTTTTGGTATCGGAATATTGCTCAAACCCAACAAAGTGGGCATAATATCGGGCGAGTTTAATAATGCATTTGAGATTTTACCTTTTTTACCGAAAGCCTGTGGATAATGTATCATGAAAGGTACTCTTATACTTTCTTCATAAGGTTGTTGTTTGTTCCAAGAGCCGTGTGAGCCGAGCAAATCGCCGTGGTCTGACGAAAAAACTATAATCGTGTTTTCGTCAATGCCCAAATCTTTGAGGGTTTGCCACATTTTTCCGATACAATCATCAATGGCTGTGATGTGCGAATAATAACCAACCAAGTCTTTTTTTACTTTTTCTCGGTTTGCAACTGGCACATTTTCGTTGATGATAAACTGCTTATTTTCATACATTTTCCTGTACTTTTCGGGGGCAGTTTGGTAAGGGTCGTGCGGGCTACCGATTGAAAGAAACAATAAAAATGGATTGGGTTCGGTTGCCTGTTTTTTTATGTATTTTATGACATCTTCGGTTTGAGCAATGGCATCATACCCATTCCAAATCATTTTTTTATTTGATTCGCCAGTATAATAGGGCGAATTATTATAGTCGTGCGAACACTCGTTTGCCATCCAAAAGCCAAAACCTTGTCGGCGAGTAGGAGGGATGTAGCTATTGCGTCCATGCCCATCAATGTGCCATTTGCCAACAAAACCCGTTGCGTAGTTATTGTTTTTGTAAACCTTTGCAATCGTTATATTATTGGTATCAAGCAAAACATCGTTCATAAAAACACCATTTGTAAGCGGATATTGACCTGTCATTAACGAGGCTCGGTGGGGCGTGCAAACGGGAGTTCCCGAAATGGCATTTTTCAAATTCATACTTTCCGAAGCCAGTCGGTCAAGATTTGGGGAAATAACATTTTTATCTCCTGCATAACCACTCGCCGATGCCCGCCACTGGTCAACGAGTATATACAGAATATTTGGCTTTTTGTTTTGAGCATAAATATTACTCAAACTAAGGACAAGTAAAACAAAAGAAATAAGAGTTTTCATGGCTACATTTTTAGTTTAGTCCTATTGTTTTTGTTCAATAACCAGGATTTTGTTCTAATTTATTGATTGAAATTTCATTGACAGGAATAGGAGCAAGCAGTTTGTTTGCTGTAATTCCGTAGGCTTCAGGATATAAAAAAGTCTTTTTAGCTTTTTCACGAATTCCGTGGGCAGCCATTACTTCTACTGCTTTTCCTGTGCGTTTTAGGTCATACCAACGTTGGTTTTCAAAGCAAAATTCTACTTGTCGTTCTTTGGCAATAAGTGTTGAAAGTGCATCTTTACTCAAAGCACTAATTGCGTTTGTCAAGCCTGCTCTTGTACGAACTTGCTGAACAAAAGGAATTGCTTCGGTAGTTTTGCCTTGCTCATTTATAGCTTCGGCAAGCATTAATAATACATCTGAGTAACGCAAAATTGGAAAGTTATCGCCACATCGAGCATCAGGAGCAGCTATTGGGGCTTTGTATTTGGCACAATAAGGAATTGGACGGACGATATTATCCCAGTCAATGCCATTCCAAAAAGCGATTGAGACATTCTTACGTTTATCTCCCGTTTCAAAGGCACTTATCAAATCGTCGGTTGGTTGATTCCATCCTGCACCAACAATATTAACATTCGGACGAAGAGTAACTGCTCCCCCCGATGTGTGCGGTGCGAATGTAAAAATGAAAGTATTAGCCAATTCTACGCTGTTTTCAGAATATTGTACAGCAAAAATTGTTTCCTTATAATCTTTTTTTGATGGGTTAAACACATCGGCATATTCGGTTAAAAGTGCGTATTTTCCAGAGGCAACAACGGTTTTTAGAGCGGTTTCGGCTTCGGCATATTTCTTTGTTGTCAAATAAACTTTTCCTAATAATGCTAAAGCCGACATTTCATTGGCACGTCCATTTTCTTCAACATCTTTTGCATTTGCAAAAAATGTGGCGGCTTGCTTTAAATCGTTGACAATACTTTCATATACTTGGGCTTCGGTTGAGCGTTTAATGCCGACAGCTTCCTGCGAGGTTATTGGTTTTAAAACCAACGGAACTCCACCGAATTGTCGAACGAGATTGAAATAATATAAGGCTCTTAAAAATAAAGCTTCACCCGCACAACGGTCTTTTAATGAAAGTTTTGACCATTTTACACCCTCTCTATCCAATTCGCTTATGAGCTTATTGCAGCGAGTTATGCCATTATAAGAAGTATTCCAGTAAGACGAATATGCAATATTGTTTCCTGCAAAAATGAATTGGTCAATGATACCTCTTGAAGCCTCGCCAGTACGGACATTATTCTGAAAACTTGCATTATCCGAAATCAGTTCAGCCAAAATCCAGTGATTATTTTTTTCGTTTTCACGCATCGGCACATAGCATCCGTTTGCCAACAAAGTATATTCTACCTCGGATTGATAGAAATTTCCTTCATTTAGCGTTGCTTTTGGATATAATTCCAAAAAATCTTTTGAACAGCCCGATAAAGCTAATAGAGCTATTATATATATTATTTTTTTCATAAGAATATCTAATTTTGATTCGTTAAAGAACTTTCTTTTCTAAAAAACTTAAAACGAAAGATTTAAACCAACTGATGTTGTACGAGCAAGTGGATACGATGACATATCAAAACCTGGGGATAAAGTATTGTTAATATCTCGTGATTGACCCTCTGGATTTGCCCCGCTGTATTTTGTAAACGTAACCAGATTATTAGCCGTTACATAGATTCTGCAACTATTGATAAAACCTGATTTCTTGACCAAATTTTCGGGAAGAGTATAGCCCAACGACACATTTGAGATTCTAAGAAATGTCGCATCTTCAACCCAAAGTGTATTTACACGATGTCCCCAACTTGGTGTCAGTTTTGGCACACCATACAAATTTCCAGCCCCTGGGCTATCGGCACTTCTCCAACGATTTACCCATTGATTACTCACATTAAAAAATCCTTGTAGGTTATCAGTCGTTTGACGTAAACCATTCATTACTTGCCCACCATACTGGCCATTCATAATAATGCCCAAAGTGATCTTTTTGTAAGAAAACGAGTTAGAAATGCCATAAATAAAGTCAGGTTGTGGATTTCCGATGATTGTATAATCTAAGAAATCGCTTACGATGCCATCACCGTTTACATCTTTATATTTGGTATTGCCTTCATATACTTGCGTTGTTTTTATCAAATTTGGATTTTCCAAGTCTTTGGCTGAATAAACTCCTTCCAAAATAAATCCAAAGAATTGCCCAATTGGCTTGCCAACGACCGTTACGTGAGTAGGGTTATTGTCGTTATTACCCGACAAAATCCTGTCGCCGTTTTCGTTGATAGAAAGCACCTTATTTCTATTAAACGCCACATTTACATTCATATCCCAATTGAATTCGCCAGTTACTGGTGAGCCTCCTAATGAGATTTCAAGACCTCTATTTTGGACAGTTCCTTTATTAACTATTTGAAAGTTAAAACCAGTAATGGCAGGAATTATGTCATTTAGTAGCATATTTTTACTTTTTCTATTGTAAAAATCGACACTTAATGAAAGCCTATTGTTGAAAAATTCACCATCTAATCCAGCATCGACTTGGTCTGATTCTTCCCAAGTAAGATTCGGATTGGCAATACCAACGAATGAAGCTGAAACCTGCGTTGTACCAAACACGTAAGACCCAGGATTAATTGAAGCCAAATGAGAATAATTTCCGATGTTATTATTGCCACTTTTGCCATAACTGGCTCTTAATTTTAGACTACTAACAAATTTATTATTTTTCAAAAATTCTTCATCGGATACTCTCCAAGCCCCAGCTATTGATGGAAACGAAGCGTATCTATTATTAACCCCGAAGCGAGAAGAACCATCAGACCTCAATGATGCTGTTAATAAATATTTGTCATTAAAGGCATAGTTTATTCTTCCAAGATACGAAATTATGCTCCATTCGTCGGCACTTTCTCCCCACGAATTGATGGTTTGGGCGGCATTAATAGTTTCAATCAAGTCATTTGCATACGGTGAAGCGTTTATATTGATGCCGCTTGCTTTATTTTTTTGAGTCGTATAGCCAGCTAAAACATTGATACGATGTTTTTTTATGGTTTTGTTGTAGGTCAATGTATTTTCAATCAGCCAATTAAAGTTTTCAGACCTTGAATTAGATGACCGACCAGTACCCGAAACAGGAGGGATATTTGGAGCTCCAACGGTACTTGGTACAAACTGATTGAATTTTGAAGTTGCCCAAATGGTACTGAGCGAAGTTTTTGCTTTTAGATTTGGGATAATTTCCCATTCAAGAAAAGCCGAGCCTAAATTTTGAAATTGCTGTTGAAGCTGCGATGTTTCACGCAAAACGAAAAGCGGATTGGCAAAACTCCAAGCCGAATGATATTTGCTTGCGGGCGAACGAAGGTAGGGGATAAGATTACCGTTGGCATCATAAGGATTTAAGGTTGGATTTGCCCAATTGGCTATTCCAATTATATCCTCACGGTTTGAATTGGTATTTGTTCGATTTTGGTTGATGAAAGTAGGTTGTAGTGAAGCACCAACAACTACTTTTTTTGATACATTTGATTCAACCGACATATTGGCACTGTATCGCTCAATTCCTGTGTATTTTATAACGCCTTCTTGCTTAAAATAGCCTAAATTTAGGTTCATGCGTGAATCTTGCGTTCCCTTCTGAATACTAATATTGTGGTCTTGAATTGCCGCTGTTTGTAACAACAAATCATACCAATCTGTGCCATCGCCAACTAATTGTGCAGGGTTTTGATACTCAACTGGATAATCATTGATGGTTGTGGCTCTATTTTCGGCACGTCTGACAGCTATATCAATTTTATTTCTTTGTAAATCAATAAATTCTTGTTGATTCATCAATTGAGGTCTTCCTTTTTGGGGAACTTGCTGCACGCCACGCATCGAAGAAACGTTTACTTTTAGGCTATTAAATTTCCCCTTTTTCGTTGTAATCATAATTACACCATTTGCCCCACGTGAACCGTAAATTGCCGTAGAAGAAGCATCTTTTAATATCGAAATAGATTCAATATCATTTGGGTTGATTAATGAAAGTGGGTTAAAATCTCGACTCAAACCCGCAGTATAAGGCAAGCCGTCAATCACATATAAAGGCTCGTTTCCAGCTCCAAGCGACCCACTACCCCTTATTCTAACGGAAGTTCCGCCACCTGGAGCCCCCGATGGCTGCTGAATCTGAACACCCGCAACTTGTCCAATCATCTTTTGGTCGATTGATGCAACTGGTAAATCTTTGATAATCGCCTGATTGATTGTGGCAACCGAACCCGTTAAATCTTTTGATTTTTGAGTGCCATAACCAACCACTACTACCTCGTTGAGCGACTTTATATCGGTTTGCAGTTTTACATTTATTTGAGTTTTATTTCCCACTAAAATTTCTTGTGGTTCGTAACCCACAAAACTAAACACAAGCGTGGCTTTTGAGTCTGGCACTACAATCGTAAATTCTCCTTCCGAATTGGTGCTTCCACCACGAGTAGTTCCTTTTACAATAATACTTACACCTGGGAGTTTTTCGCCTTTTTCATCACTTAC
>NZ_JAYWCU010000255.1:0-14806 GCF_043780375.1 Emticicia sp.
CCTTACGATATCAAGAAAGCAAGACAAGAAGAAGATGCACCAAAAGAAAAAACGAAGAAAGAAGTCATTAAAGATGCGTTGTTTGAAAAATTAAGAATTTTACGCAAAAAAATAGCAGATGAACAAAGTATACCTCCATTTGTTGTGTTTTCAGATGCAACGCTTTCGGATATGGCACAAAAACGTCCAATCAATCGTTTCCAAATGATGGCTGTTTCGGGGGTTGGTGAACAAAAATTTAGACAATATGGAGAAGAATTTATTAGCGAAATTTTAGATTTCACAGGCAAAAACCCTGACATTGGAAAGCTAAAAGCTGAAAAAGGTATGACTTTTCTCGAAACTTTCGATTTGTATAAACAAGGACTTTCAATTGATGAAATGGCAGCCAAACGAGTGCTAAATCCTGTTACAATAATCAGTCATTTGGTAAAACTTCACCATGATGGTGAAAATATTGATCTTAAACAATATATTATGACTTATGAATATAACCAAATTATTGCCGCTGCTATGAAAATAAACATTCAAAAAGGCGATGCACTAAAACCCCTTTTTGAATCTCTCGAAGGTGTTTATGATTACGGAAAACTAAGACTTGCTTTAGCAATTTGGGACAAGTAGCACAATTTTGATAATTGTACTACTTGTAGCCTTGTGCTTGTAAATAAAACAATTCGGCATATCGACCTTTTTGCTCTAAAAGTTCTTCATGCGTGCCTATTTCAAGTAATTGTCCTTTGTCTAAAACCAAAATTCGGTCAGCCATTCGTACAGTTGAAAATCTGTGTGAAATAAGTATAGCCGTTTTTCCTTTGGTAAGTTCGGCAAAACGACGAAATACTTCATATTCTGCACGGGCATCAAGGGCGGCGGTTGGTTCATCCAAAATTAATACATCTGCTTCACGCAAATAGGCTCTTGCCAAAGCAACTTTTTGCCATTCCCCACCCGACAATTCAATGCCTTTGGCAAATCTTCGACCCAAAGGCTGTTCATATTTCAAAGGTAATTTTTCAATTACTGTATCTGCCAAACTTTGTTGGGCAGCTCGTTGAAGTTCGCTTGGTTCTTCACGAGAATCAATGTCTCCTACCGCAATATTATCGCCTGCCGTAAATTGGAATTTCTGAAAATCCTGAAAAATTACACCAATATGTTCTCGGAGTTCGGTTAAATTATATGCTTTTAAATCATGTCCATCTAATAAAATTCGTCCTTCATCTGGGTCATATAATCTGGCGAGCAATTTGACAAGGGTTGTTTTTCCCGAACCATTTTCACCAACTAAAGCTAATTTTTCTCCTACTTTTAGCGTAAAATTCAAGTTTCTATTTGACCATTTATCTGAGTTTGGATATTTAAAACCCACATTTTCAAAGCGAAAACCCTCATGAATTGGGTTAGGAAAAGTTTTTGAATGTTTTGGTGAAACAATTTGTGGCTCGATTTGATAAAACTCAAACAAGTCATTTAAATACAAAGCTCCTTGAGAAATACTTGTGAATCGTCCTAAAATACTTTCGAGCAAGGCTTTTAATTGTCGAAATGAGCCAGCCAAAAAAATCAGACTTCCGATAGATACGATACCTTTGACTGTTTCGATAATTATAATGGAATAGGCACTAAAATATCCAAATGTACCAATAGCAACTAAAAGGCTTCCCCAGGATGCTTTTTCGATTGAAAGTTTTTTATTCTCTTTAAAATAACGGTTTGAAAGATTACTAAATCGCTCAATTATAAAATCGGATAGTCCAAAAAGCTTAACTTCTTTGGCGGTTTCATCACTCGCCCCAATGAAGCGATAATAGTCCAATTCGCGACGTTGCGGAGTCCAGCCACGTTGTAAAGAATAACTTTTTGCATTGAAATATAATTCACCAATAAAAGAAGGAACGACCGAAATCAAAAGCAAAACTATTAGCAATGGATTGAAAGTTACGAGTCCGATAAGCAATAACCCCATCGTAATGGCGTCTTGTCCTTGAGCCAAAATCTGAGAAAGTAAAGCAGTTCGACCATTGGTTTGTTGTCTAGCACGCTCAAGTTTATCATAAAAAGTAGCATCCTCAAATTGTGCCAAATCTAACGAAACGGCATGTTTCATTAGCTTAATTGAAGTTCGATTTGCAAACAAATCGCCCAAAAGGCTATCGGTCAAAGCAATTCCACGAGCCAATAAATCGCTAATAATCATTAAACCAAACTCAGCCCCAATCATTAAATAAAGATAATTCAAATCAAGCGATTTGGCAGCACTCAGCATTATCACTTCATCGATAATGAGTTTTCCGATATATAAAATTGAAATCGGTATTGCCGAACGTAGCAGTCGAAGTAAAATATTGCCAATTGTCAAAGAAGGGGAAGTTTGATAGACTTCCTTCAAGAAAGCAGGCAAATTGCCCAATGCTTGTACACGCTCACGGATATTTGGTTTCTTTTCATCAACATTTATAGGTACTCTTGCCATAGATTTTTCGAATGGTATTTATCTTTTTAACAGCGAAAATGATGATTTGAGTTCAGTTACTTGCGATTAGAAGTAATATCATCGCCTTAGGCGTTTCTTTTTATTACAATTTTGATAGTATTTATATTTAGCCCTATCTTGCTTAATCTTTAATTTCGAGTATGGTTAAAAGACATTAATTCTATTCTAAATTCCGGTCAGAAAGTTTATCACCAATGTCTAACTTACTATTACTTTTTACTTGCCTCTTTTTAGGAATTGTTCTCCAACGAATCAATGGATTCCCCAAAGAGGCTCATTTGGTGCTAAATTCCTTTATCATTTATGTCTGTTTGCCTGCTTTAACTTTACTTTACACCAGCGAAATTACCTTTCAATACAATCAGGCTCTGCCAGTTTTGATGCCTTATATTTTGTTTGTATGTTCGTTTTTGTTCTTTAAGTTACTTGCACCTGTTTTTAAATTTGACAAAAGTACAACTGGAGCTTTAACCATAACGGCGGGAATTAGCAGCATTTCGTTTGTTGGCTTTCCGATTTTTGAACTATTGTACGGAAAAGAAGGCTTGAAAATGGGAATCTTGATGAGTCAAGCAGGTTCGTTTGTAGTTTGCGGAACTTTGGGTATAATGACCGCCACCTATTATTCATCTTCTGAGCCTTCAGTAAAAAAAATATTAAAAAACATGTTCACTTTTCCTCCATTTTTGGCGTTTTGTGTAGCAGTTTTATTTAATTTTTTTGACCTGCATTTTTCTGTTTTTGCGAGTGATATTTTACAAAAAATCGGTAGTCCATTTAGTGTTTTAGCATTGGTCTCGGTTGGTTTACAAATAAATTTCAAACGAGAAAGTTTCACTCAAAAACCGTTACTTATCGGTTTATTTTTTAAACTATTCGTAGCTCCGTTGATAATCTTTCTGATTTACCTTATCTTGCTTGACGAAAAAACGTGGTTAGGACAAATGTGCATTGTTGGAGCAGGGCTTGGTTCTATGAATACCGCAACAATTATTGCCATTAATCATCGTTTAAATCCATCTTTGGCAAGTCTAATGGTCGGTATCGGCATACCTTTATCGCTCATTACAACTATGATTTGGTATTATTTTTTAAATTATTAAGTTGCTATATCAGAGATTGTTGATACAAGAAAACTGTCATTACCCAAAAATATTCATCATATATCCTACCCCATATCTACTATCTCGTATTTTTACTTATGAAAAAACTTTTTACTAATCTTACATTTTGGGTACTTACCGCCATTATTTGCGGTATTTTATTGGGTCATTATTATCCCGAATTTGCCTTACAAACACTTTTTGAAAAAGGCTTCAAACAAAACCTACTTATTTCTGATTTTGAAGTAAAAAATACTTTTAGTGAATTTCTAAGCAGTATTTTCATAAGTACCGTCAAGCTCTTCATCAATCCAATTATATTCTTAACCATCACATTGGGAATTATTTCAATGGGTGATTTGAAAAAAGTAGGTAAAGTTGGTGCAAAAGCCTTGATTTATTTTGAAGTCGTTACAACTATTGCCTTGCTCATTGGCGTAATCGTAGCCAATATCATTCGACCAGGCGATGGCGTTGTAACTGACAGCATTAAAGGCGGTGATATTTCAAAATACACAAAAAATGCGATGGAATTTAGTTGGATGAAATTCTTTTGGGACAATGCAACGCTCCAAGTTTTAGTGCTCGCCATTGTTTTGGGCGTTGTATTGAGCAATTATTCTGGCAGACAAAAAATAGTAGATTTTCTTGCACCAATTTCTAAAAAAGTATTTTGGGCTTTGCATAAAGTCATGCTTTTTGCACCAATCGGAGCTTTTGGCGGAATGGCTTTCACAATTGCAAAATATGGCATTAAAACCCTCCTACCTCTTGCCAAATTGATGGGAACAGTATATGTTACAATGGCGATTTTTGTATTTGTGGTACTCCATTTTATTCTAAAATATTATAAAATCAGCCTTTGGAGTTTCTTGAAGTTTATTCGTGAAGAATTGCTCATCGTACTCGGAACTTCCTCATCAGAAGCAGCCTTGCCCTCATTAATGGAAAAATTGGAGAAAATGGGATGTTCAAAATCAGTAGTTGGGTTGGTTGTTCCTGCAGGCTACTCTTTCAACCTCGACGGCACTACAATTTATCTGTCAATGGCGGTTATTTTCTTGGCTCAAGTTTTCAATGTGCATCTTGATTTGCAACAAATGCTCACAATTATTGGCATTTTAATGGTAACTTCCAAAGGTGCGGCAGGCGTTACGGGTAGTGGATTTATCGTTTTGGCGAGTACACTTACAGCTCTAAAAGTCATCCCTGTTGAAGGTTTAACACTACTTTTGGGTGTCGATAGATTTATGTCCGAAGCAAGAGCAATTACTAATTTTATTGGAAATGGCGTAGCAACTATTTGGATTTCAAATAACGAAAATGAATTTGACCGTGCCAAAATGCAAGCCGCATTCGCTCATGTGGCTGATTATGAAGACATAATTAAGGATAATATAAAAAACAAATAATTGATTCAAAATCAATTCCATTTTCAAAAAAAGTAAAAATTTTATTACTCTAAAAACTTTCAGTCTTACCTTCGTAGCATTAAACTAAACTCTATTCGAAAAATGAGTAAACAAAATCTAAAAGAAGAAGCCCTTCACTATCATGCGAAAGGTCGTCCAGGTAAAATTGAGGTTGTTCCAACTAAAGAATATGCTACACAAAAAGATTTATCTTT
Source organism: Emticicia sp. (assembly GCF_043780375.1). GTDB lineage: Bacteria > Bacteroidota > Bacteroidia > Cytophagales > Spirosomataceae > Emticicia. The sequence continues at coordinate 5,228 of NZ_JAYWCU010000255.1, forward strand.
AGCTTATTCTCCTGGAGTAGCCGACCCATGTATGGCAATTTTTGAAAACCCAGAAGATGTCTATAAATATACTGCCAAAGGCAATCTCGTTGCGGTAATTTCCAATGGAACTGCCGTATTGGGCTTGGGCGATATTGGCCCTGCAGCAGGAAAACCTGTGATGGAAGGCAAAGGTCTTTTATTCAAAATTTATGCAGATATTGATGTCTTTGATATTGAACTCAATACCAAAGATGTAGAAGAGTTTATTCGTACAGTTAAGATTCTTGAGCCAACTTTTGGAGGCATTAATTTGGAAGATATTTCGGCACCCGAATGTTTTGAGATTGAAGAAAGACTAAAGGCCGAGATGAATATTCCGGTCATGCACGACGACCAGCACGGAACGGCAATCATTTCGTCGGCAGCTCTGCTAAACGCCCTTGAGTTAGTAGAAAAAGATATTTCACAAGTAAAAATAATTATCAATGGTGCTGGTGCTTCGGCAATTTCTTGTACCCGACTTTACAATTCGTTGGGTGCTGATAAAAAGAATATTTTCATGTTCGACAGCAAAGGTTTGATTCACCCAAATCGCACCAATCTTGATGGAAAGAAAATAGAATTTGCGAACGATACTATGCCCGCCGAAACTACATTGGCAGATGCTTTGGTTGGAGCTGATGTGTTCGTTGGGCTTTCAAAAGGTAATGTTTTGAAGCAAGATATGGTAAAATCAATGGCAAAAGATTGTATCGTTTTTGCGATGGCAAATCCGACTCCAGAGATTTCCTATGAAGAAGCCATCGAAGCCCGAAAAGATATTATAATGGCAACGGGACGTTCGGATTATCCAAATCAAGTTAATAATGTACTTGGTTTTCCTTATATTTTCAGAGGTGCTTTAGATGTTCGTTCAAAAGTTATCAACGAAGAAATGAAGCTGGCTGCCGTGCATGCATTAGCCGATTTAGCCAAAAAACCAGTTCCCGATAGCGTGAATTTAGCTTATGGCGAAACAAATCTTACTTTTGGAAGAACTTATATCATCCCAAAACCAGTTGACCCTCGTTTATTGACTACCGTTGCACCAGCAGTTGCAAAAGCCGCAATGGATAGTGGCGTAGCAAAGTTTCCGATTCAAGATTGGGAGGCTTATGACACGCAATTATCGAAGCGGTTGGGCTTAGATAATTCACTCAAAAAAGTAATTACCAACAAAGCTAAGTTAAACCCAAAACGTGTAGTTTTTGCCGATGCCGAAAATCTGACTGTTTTGAAAGCAGCTCAAGAAGTGCAAGATGAAAAAATTGCAACACCAATTTTACTCGGAAACGTTTCGAAAATCAATAAATTATTAGAAGAAAATTTCATTGATTTACCTAATGCCGAAATCATAGATTCTCGCTCACCTGAGCAAGAAGAGCGTTTAGCAAAATTTGGAGCAATTTTCTACGAAAAACGTAAACGTAAAGGATACAATCATTTTGAAGCAACTCAATTGATGCGAAATCGCAATTATTTTGGGGCAATGATGGTTGAAACTGGCGAAGCCGATGCGATGATTGGCGGCATGACAAGAAATTATCCAGAAACAATTCGTCCTGCATTACAAATCATTGGTCGTCAGGAAGGTGTGAAAAAGGTTTCAGGAATGTATATCTTGATGAGCCGTTTTGGTCCACTTTTCTTAGCAGATACAACTGTTAATTTTAACCCAACGGTTGAAGAAATTGTAGAAATTACGGAATTAGCCGCCAAAGAAGTCGAAAAATTTAATATCAAACCAAGAATAGCTTTATTAACTTATTCAAACTTTGGTAGTGCCGACGGCGAAGATGCCATTAAAATGCAAAAAGCCGTAGCAATTTTGAAGGACAAACACCCCAATATGGTTATTGACGGTGAAATGCAAGCTCACTTACCTTTCGATATTGAATTATTAAAAGAAAACCATCCATTCAGTGATTTGGTTAATGGTAGAGCCAATACCTTGATTTTCCCGAATCTCTCAGCGTCAAATATTGCCTATAATATTGTTAAAGAAATTGCTAATATTGATAAAATAGGCCCTATTTTATTAGGTGTAAAAAAACCAGTTCACGTTTTACAACTTGGAAGTACCGTTCGTGAAATCGTAGATATGGTTGCCATTGCAGTTGTAGAAGCACAATTCAAGTAATATTTAAAACACAAACACTATCAAGACTTACAGGATTAAAAGAATCCTGTAAGTCTTTTTTATGGGAAAAATCGTCCAGTTAACACCACTTTATATTTCAATCATTTACTGATAAACATTTGCATTATATGAAAATATTAACATATATTTGTATTGTAAATTAATAATAATATGGTAACAGCAATAAATATAAAACTTAACAAAGAGAAATTTGAAAAAGCAGCTTATATTCTAAAAGCGGTTGCCCACCCTACTCGTTTGGCGATTATTCAATTATTAGAGCAAGAAGATGGCTTATCAGTCAATGAAATTTGTGAGGCCTTAGAGTGTGAACAATCCTTGATTTCACACCACCTGATAAACATGAAATTGCGTGGAATTTTGCAATCACATAAAGATGGTCTGAATATGTATTATTCAATAAAAGAATACGAGGTTACTAAAATATTAGCCTGTATCGAAAACTGTGATTGTAACATGTAATTTTTTAAGCACTAATATGAATAAATTATCATATATCAATATTACTATATAGACTAAATAGGGTATCAAACAAATAAGTTCTTTTACAGTATTATTTGTCTCTAATTTTTTGAATAAAAAAAACAATAACTATTTAATTATCAAGCACTTAATACTTCTTTAACTTACAAATACATAATGGAAATTCTTGGTTTTTTTGGGGCTTTTTTGATGGGCTTAACTCTTGGACTTATTGGCGGAGGTGGCTCTATTCTTACTGTTCCTATTTTGGTATATTTATTTTCGATTGATGCTATTTTAGCAACTGCATACTCACTTTTTATTGTTGGACTTACAAGCCTTATCGGTTCTTTTAGCCATGTATCACAGGGAAATATTCATTGGCGAACTGCCCTGATTTTCGGAATTCCATCAATAATCAGTGTTTATCTAACTCGTCTATATTTCGTCCCTATTATTCCTACTTATATTTTTAAAATCGGAGATTTCGTAATGACAAAACCTCTTATGATACTCCTATTTTTTGCAATACTGATGGTTTTTGCTTCATATACTATGATTAAAGAAAGTAAAATAAGCAAAGAAAAATCAATTGGTGAAATTAAATACAATTATCTACTCATTTTGATTGAAGGTTTGGTAGTTGGCACAATTACAGGTTTGGTTGGTGCAGGTGGTGGATTTTTGATTATTCCTGCATTGGTTTTATTCGCAAAACTACCTATGAAACAAGCCGTTGGCACTTCTTTAATCATTATTGCTATGAAATCACTCATTGGTTTTACAGGGGATTTGAAAGGACAAACACACATAGATTGGCAATTTCTAAGCTATTTTTCAGCTGTAGCAATTATCGGAATTCTAATTGGCAGCTTACTTTCAAAGAATGTGGAGGATGAAAAATTGAAGCCCGCTTTTGGTTATTTCGTTTTAATTATGGGTATTTATATCATCACTAAAGAAATTTTTTTTCAACATACTTAAAAATTATTGTTAATTATTCGCAAAAAATTATAACTCATAATGATAGTAGAACAAATTTATACAGGATGTTTGGCTCAAGGAGCGTATTACATCGAATCGGAGGGTGAAGTTGCCATCATTGACCCACTTCGTGAGGTTCATTCTTACCATAATAAAGCAATAAAAAACAACTCAAAAGTAAAGTACATTTTTGAAACCCATTTTCACGCAGACTTCGTATCTGGGCATGTAGAATTGTCGCAAAAAACAGGTGCACAAATTGTTTATGGCCCAAATGCAAATCCATCTTTTGATTGTATTATTGCTCAAGATGGACAAGTTTTTGAGATTGGCAAAATCAAAATAAAAGTGCTTCATACACCAGGGCATACTATGGAATCTTCTTGCTATTTATTGATTGATGAAAATGGCAAAGAAAATTGTATTTTCACAGGTGATACTCTTTTTATTGGCGATGTTGGCCGTCCAGATTTGGCTCAAAAATCAAACCTCACCATTCATGATTTAGCAGGGTTTCTTTATACTTCACTGCACGAAAAAATCATGATTTTGCCTAATGATTTGATTGTTTATCCTGCTCATGGTGCTGGTTCAGCTTGCGGAAAAAATATGAGTAAAGAAACTTGGGACACCTTGGGACATCAAAAACAAGTCAATTATGCTTTACAACCACAATCAAAAGAACAATTTATTGATGCAGTAACTAATGGTTTGACACCGCCGCCATATTATTTTCCTAAAAATGTTATGCTCAACAAAACTGGAGCAAAGTCAGTCGAAAATATAAAGATAAGTGTTCAAGCTCTTTCGGCTGATGCTTTTGAAATGGCGGTAAATGAACTCGGTGCAGTTATGATTGATACCCGTGATGCTCATGTTTTCAAGGATGGTTTTGTACCAAACTCAATAAATATTGGCATTAAAGGCGATTTTGCACCGTGGATTGGCACACTTTTGACAGACATTGAGCAACCAATTTTGTTTGTAGCTGATGTAGAAAATATTGATGAAGTAATTACTCGTTTATCGAGAGTTGGCTATGATAATATCATCGGTTACTTGAATGGTGGTATAGCTGCATGGTTAAAATCTGGCAAAGAAATTGACACAATTGAATCAATTTCGGCAGAAACTTTTGCAATTAAATATGTAGATTCGGATGGAAAATTAATTGTAAAAGACGTAAGAAAAGAAAGCGAATACAGAGCCGAACACGTTGAAGAAGCTGAATGTGTATCTTTGGCGTTTTTGAGCAATAATATGGCAGCTTTCTCGAAAGACGAACAAAATTACATTTATTGTGCGGGTGGTTATCGCTCAATGATTGCGTCATCAATCTTAAAATCTCGTGGATTTGATAATGTTGTTGATATAACAGGTGGATTTGCGGCTATTGCAAAAACCGATGTTCCACGCTCAAATTTTGTGTGTCAATCAAAATTAAAAGTTTAAGATATGGCTTAAATGGTAGTTTCATTCGTGTATATTACCATATTATTTCTCAGATTTTTTTACAAAAACATCATTCACCTAATTATTTTATTGGGTAAAACTTTTAAACAAAATTCAAACAAAATATGATAGAACTCATCAAACAACCTTGGCATTGGGCAATTGCGGGCATCATGATTGGCTTGACAGTGCCTACGTTGCTAATACTCGGCAACAAAACCTTTGGTATTTCGTCCTCTTTACGACATATTTGTGCTGCTTGTATTCCTGCCAACCTCTCTTATTTCAAGTACGATTGGAAAAGAGAAGCATGGAATTTATTCTTTGTTTTTGGTGTACTTCTTGGCGGAGTAATAGCCTCACAATTTCTGTCAAATCCGAATGAAATTGTGATTAGTGAAAACACAATAAGCGACCTAAAAGCACTGGGCATAACAAGTTTTTCGGATTTAATGCCTGCTGATATTTTTAGCGTAGAGAATATATTTACGGCAAAAGGCTTGTTTTTCTTTGTTTTTGGTGGCCTTTTAGTTGGTTTTGGTACTCGTTATGCAGGAGGTTGTACTTCTGGTCACGCCATCATGGGATTATCTAATCTTCAACTTCCATCATTAATTGCTACAATTAGTTTTATGGTTGGCGGATTTATTATGACCCACCTATTTATGCCTTTCATCTTTAAATTATTTTAAATCATGGCAACTTTAGAAAAAAATATAGTAGAAGAATTCCCTTGTGAAGCTCCAAATAGTCTAGTTCAAAAAGAGAGTTTTACGAGCAATATTAAATACATGGTGGTCGGAATTATATTCGGAATCGTTTTCGTTAAGGCTGAAATCATTTCTTGGTTCAGAATTCAAGAAATGTTTCGCCTACAATCATTCCACATGTATGGCGTTATTGGCACGGCAGTAGTTGTAGGCTTGATTTCTGTTCAAATAATTAAACGCTTCAAAGTAAAAACTTTAAGTGGTGAGCTGATTCAAATTCCAAATAAAACTTTCAACAAAGGTCAAATTTACGGCGGATTAATTTTTGGTTTAGGCTGGGCAATCACTGGGGCTTGCCCTGGTCCGTTATTTGCCCAAATCGGTAGTGGATTTTTAGTTGTAGGCGTTACATTCGCAAGTGCCATTGCTGGTACATGGCTTTATGGTGCGTTGAGAGATAAATTGCCGCACTAATTTTATGGTCGTGCCTTGTTTCTCTGGTGAAAAAATTAAAAAAAACATTTCAATGCAATTAAAATGAATGAAAACCCTAAACAATTTCAAAGAAGAAATTTCCTAAAAAATACGTTACTTTCAGGGTTCGGTGTCATTGCTGGTTCACCAGAAGTACATGAAGGTATTTTTACTGAAACTCAAACAAGTAAAAATCCAACAATTACAATTTTAATAACTTCCGATATTCATGCCCAAATTCATACCCATGATGAGTTTTTTTGGGAAAATGACAAAGCAGTTTACCGAAAAAGAGGTGGCATGGCAGTCTTAAAAACAATGATTGACCACTACAAAAAGCAAAATCCTGAAAATACAATTGTATATGATGGAGGAGATTTTTTTCATGGGCATGCCGTGGCAACATTGACCGAAGGCGAAGCACTCATTCCGATTTTCAATCATTTGGGTTATGACTTAATGTTGCCAGGAAATTGGGAAGTAGTTTACAAAAAAAAGAAAATGCTCTATGATATTGGGCATACCAATGCCGCCAAGATTTGTGCAAATATGTGGCACAAAACCACCGACGAAAACAACGGAGAATTGGTTTACCCCCCTTATTGGATAAAATATTTAAATGGTTTGAAAATTGGCTTCATTGGCTACACCGACCACCTGATTCCGAAGCGTCAATCGCCTGCATATAGTGAAGGTTTGAGTTTTGACCATCCCGAAAAAAACGTTGCCAAATATATCAAATATTTAAAAGAAGTTGAGGGCTGCGAAATTGTTTTGGTAATGACTCATATTGGGTTGGCACAGCAAGTTGGTTTAGCAAATAATCCTGCTATTCAAGGCGTAGATTTTATTATTGGAGCCGATACACACGAAAGATTACGTAAACCAATTACAGGAAAATATACAAAAGTAGTAGAATGTGGTGCTTTTGGATCTTTTTTGGGGAAATTAGACTTGATAATTGAAGACGGGAAACTCAAAGATTTTAAGTATCAACTCATGGAAGTTGCACCCGAGAAATTTAAAGCAGATAAAACTATGCAAGATTTGGTAGCAAAAGCTTTTTCTCCATTCAAATCAGAAATGCAAAAAGTTATTGGTATGAGTAAAATGCCCTTGACAAGGTATTTTGTAATGGAAACGCCAATGGATAATGTGATTACAAATGCAATTATGTGGAAATTCAAACCTGATATTGCTCTTTCCAATGGTTTTCGCTTTTGTCAGCCATTATCATCAATTGACCCAAAAACAGGTTTGATACCAATTACAAAAGAGTTTTTGTGGAATATGTTGCCTGTAAATAGCGAAGCAAAAACAGGAATGGTTACTGGTAAACAAATTTGGGAATGGCTCGAAAAAGAATTGCAAAATGCCTTTGCCACAGACCCATCGAAGCGTTTTGGAGGTTGGTTTGTACGTTTCGCAGGAATGGAAGTAAATTTTACGATAGGGAATGAATTGGGCAAACGCCTAAATTGGGTAAAAATAACAGGTAAGTCACTTGATTTACAGCGAGAATATAGCATTGTTGCTTGCGAAAGAGAAGGCGACCCCGATGATACGCTTTGCAGAATAGAAAAAGTAAAAAATCCTACCAAACTTTCGTTAAATTTGCATGAAGTAATAGAAGAGTATTTAAAAATTCACTCACCAATCGAACCAAAACTCGAACAACGTGCCACAGCGACTGATGAGCCAAATACCCTTTTGACGCAATTACGTGGCTATGATTATGAATTCATGTAAACACTAACCCATGAAAAATTTAGAAAAAAAACAGTACTTTAATCTTGAAACCTCATTAAAACTCATCATTTGGTTGCTTGGTATTTCTGTTTTCTTGGTGCTTTTACTAATTGTGCAATATACTGGAATTTTCAATTTTAAAGGAAAAAAAGTAGTTGAGGATGTCAAAACAAAACCTTATAAAAAAGAAAAAACAGTTTGGAAACTCATCAGCATGGATGCAGTTGTGCATGAAAAAGACCCAAATTTAGTTAAATATGGACGAGAGTTAATTGCTAATACTGCTTATTATTTAGGCCCAAACGGCAAAGTTTCGCAGCAAACCAATGGTATGAACTGCCAAAACTGCCATTTAGAGGCTGGCTCAAAAGTTTGGGGAAATAATTACGGAGCTGTTGCTGCCACTTATCCAAAATTTAGAGAGCGTTCGGGTTCAAAAGAAAGCATAATTAAGCGAATAAATGACTGCATTGAACGAAGCCTAAATGGAAAAAATTTAGATAGTAGTAGTCGAGAAATGCGAGCTATTGTTAGTTATATTAAGTTTGTAGGGCAATGTGTACCAAAAGACTCGATTCCCGAAGGGACAGGAATTTGGAAATTAAAATTTATGAATCGTGCCGCTGACCCAGCCAAAGGACAAATTACTTATGAACAAAAATGCGTTAGTTGCCATGGACAAAATGGTGAAGGGGTAAAAAATCCTGATAGAATTACTTATACTTATCCACCTCTTTGGGGGCAACATTCTTATAATGTAGGGGCTGGTTTATTTCGTTTATCAAGGTTGGCAGGCTACATCAAAACCAATATGCCTTTTGGTGCAACATACGAAACCCCGCAGTTATCTGACGAAGAAGCATGGGATATTGCAGCTTATGTTAATTCTCGCCCTCGTCCGACAAAAGATTTAAGCAAAGATTGGCCAAAAATTTCTGGAAAACCTGTTGATCATCCTTTTGGGCCCTATGCTGATGCGTTTTCTGAGGAACAACACAAGTTTGGTCCTTTCAAACCTATAGACGATTTCAAAAAAGCAGCAAAGAAAAAGAAGGATTTAGAAGAAAAAATTCAAAAAAGTAAATAGCCCATAATTCCATAAAGATATTTTTCAAATTTAATTATAAACCAAATAAACAATGAAAATATTACTTGTATTAATCGCTTTATTATCAAGCACTTATACCTTTTCACAAACGACTGACAATGGCGAAAAGCACAAAATAGTTTTTCAGTTTGTCTCTGGCGATACACTCTCACAACATAGTTTAGTCAATAACCTTAAAAATCTTCGTGAAGCTTGGCCAAAGGCCGAAGTAGAGGTGGTTTTTCATGGAAATGGAATTTTTATGGTAATGACTGAAAAAACCAAATATGCGAAAGAATTGCAAGATTTTGCCGAACAAAAAGCTATTAAATTGGTAGTTTGTGAAAACACTATGAAACAAAAAAAAATTATTAAAGCCCAACTTTTATCTTTTGTTAGCACTGTTCCAATGGCAATTGCCGAAATCGTTGTAAAACAAGAGCAAGGCTGGAGTTATTTGAAAGCTGGTTTATAATTGA
>NZ_JAYWCU010000256.1:0-17441 GCF_043780375.1 Emticicia sp.
ACATCAGCCTTTTTCAGATTGGTTTGAGATGGATAAAGTCAGCACATTTCAAAATTAATCACCTTTTATCAGCTATACAATTTTGTGTACGGTTTTAAAATAAATTCATAAAATTAATAGCTGAATTTGACTTGTATAGCGATTATTTGATAGTAAATCAAGGACAAGCAACCGCAACCAGGGCAAACGCATCAACTTTTGATTAAACTTTTGAGATATTCAATACTGAACGCAGCCTTCACTCTTCTTTTTCTTAGACTTAATTTGTCTTTTGGCTGATTAATTATTTGTAAAGCTAATTTTCTCATGGATGCTAAGTTTTCTGGAGCATTTCCAGCTCTTGCTCTACAAGCATCCTCTCTAAAAGTTACATCTAAATGCCACGGGGTCGCCCGGCGATGCAAGTGGTTTTCTATAGACCAATGCCCTCTTGCTAACTTATTGAAATATAGCGGTTTATCTATTTTTTCATCACTTATGTAATACCGAATTTCATTGCTATTAATGCCTTTTATATGACGACTTGCTTCGATTTTTATAATGGTTTCTAAACCCTCCCAATGTTGAATAGTTTTCTGCTCTATATTTCCTTTTGCTGGCAAAATGCTACAAGTTCTTGTTTCATAACGTCCATGGTCATACTCCCATTCTTCTTGCATTGAAAAAGGGAAGTAAACCTTCAAAACTGCCCTGAATTTCCTCCAAAAGCCTTTTCTGATTGCCTTTAACAGATAAAAAATAATGCCCTCCTTGTTGTTTTATCTGCTCTACAATGGCTGTTTGACAACCCATAGCATCTATACTTACTACAGAATCTATCAAATCTATTTGTTTTAAAACTTTTGGTATCGCTGTGATTTCATTGCTTTTTTCTTGTATTTTCTCCTCTCCAATACATAAGCGATTTTCACTTAACCAAGCATTTACAATATAAAGTCCATGATTCCCTTTACTGGTAGGACTTACACCTTTGAGCTTTTTTCCATCAATAGCTATTTGTTTTTCTGACAATATATCTAAAATCTCTCTACCATGTGCTGTTAAACATTCTTTAAGTGATTGATTATCAATTAGTTGAAAAACTCTATTGAACGTGTCGTGAGATGGAATCCCATTGGGGAAAGTCAATAATTCTGGAAATAAACCCCCTTTACTTTCTGCAAAAAGCACCATATCTTCATAATCTTCCCCATTGCTCAAATAGGTCAGTAAACCAATCAGCAAAATATCTGACAACAGATGTAAGCATTTTCCCTTACAACGTGGTTCTTGTACTTGTTCGAAATATCCCTTTATTTTTGACATAAGATGCAAAAATAAAAAATATCTCTACATCAAACTAAATCTCATGCGTTTGCCCTGCGTTTTTTTAGCATTCATCCCTATTCTTCGTATTGTTATCCCTTAAGAGGTATCTCAAAAGTTGAACAAAATATTTGTTAATCGCTTATCAATTTTGTTATAGAAAAATTGTATTATTTTTAGGTATAGCTAATCTTCCTTTGAAAACTTGATTAAGTGTCAAATAAATTAAAGGCTTTTTTTGCTCATAATTATAGAATTAAATATATTCGAGAAACCCCTTCAAAAAGACTCTTTTGTTTTTATACTCTTTTATTTTATCTAATTTAAGTACAATTAGCTCAAACTTACTACTTAAGTGGGCTTAAGTTTTATGCTATTTTTTACTTCAATAAGCTTCTTAGTTTTGAAAAATTCCGTCATAATTACGCCTTACTTGATTTTATTTTATTGTATTATTTTAAGATTCAATTAATGGTTTTTTAACTATAGATAGTGTCTTGAAATTAGGGTATATTATACCTTTAAATAATAATTTAAATACTTTTTTTATGTTGGCATAATAATTGCAAAATTCAAAACATTCGTTTGTGTAACAATGAGTCCTATTATTTATGTTCTAAAAAAATGAAAAATTATTTACTTCTGGTCATTACTCAATTATCCGCCCTTTTTCTTCCTAGATCGTAGGGGTGTTTTAAATTTTTTTGCCACCGAGCAACCATTAGTAAATGGTTTTCCTATTTCGAGTTTCGACTTTTTTCGGAACTGTAAAATTTATATTTCCCAGATTTTTAGCTTTAAAAATCACACCTACATCAAAAGTCAAACAAATAAAAACGCTATCGCTATGCTGTTTTCCAACCATTTACGCAGAAAACTCTCTTGCCTAAGCCTGATTTTAAGTCTATTTTTAGGTCTCCAATTATCAGCTTCAGCACAAACTGCTGACATTCAGATTTTATCAAAAGTCGTGAATGACGCAACGCCTAATGTTGGTCAGTCAATAGTTTACACCATTCAGATTAAAAATGTTGGACCCAATACGGCCAACAATTTAATTATTTCGGATATACTCCCTGCTGGGCTTACTTTTGTAAGTTCTGCACCAGATGACGGAACCTACACTTCCGGTACTGGTGATTGGGCTGTTGGGACACTTGCAAGTAATGGTTCGTCAAAACTTACAATTACCGCTACCGTCAATGCGGGAACTACGGGAAATACCATAGTCAATACCGCTTCGTTTAAATCAATGACTGGGGCAACCGACCCAATGTCAAACAACAACTCAAAATCAGTTAGCTTAATTGTTAATTCACCCGATATTGAAGTTCTGAAAGTTATTGATTCAAATGCCCCTTACGACCCAGGTGTCAATGTAACTTACAGTATTGATGTTAAAAATGTTGGAACTGCCATCGGAACTGGAATTAAGATTCTTGATCAGATTCCGGCTGGAATGACCTATGTTAGCCATGTCGCTGGGCAGGGAACGTATAATCAAGCAACAGGAATTTGGGATATAGGCACGTTGGCAGTAAATAGTGGAAAAAACTTATCAGTAGTGATGAAAATCAACACGGGTACTATTGGTCAAACCATTACCAACACCGCTGCTTTAAATGCCATAGTTGAGAACGATGTAAATGCCGTTAATAACTCGGCAAGTGCCTCACTTTTTGTTAGCGAGGCAAGTTTGAATTTATTAAAAACAGTGAGTCAAGCTACTCCAGATGAGGGGGATGCAATAAAATACACGCTCAAATTAACCAATGCCGGTCCAAGTACCGCTACCAATGTAATAATCACTGATGTATTACCATTAGGTATTACCTGGGTATCAAATTCGCCTGGAATCGGTACCGCCACCTATAATGCAGGAACACGAACAGTAACCTGGACTATTCCTACTTTTGTGGTGGGCAATAAATCGTTAGATATCAATTTTACCGTAAATACGGGTACCGCCGCTACCACCATTAATAATTCGGCAAAGGTGCTAAGCTTTAATCAGTTTGACTCGATGCCAGGTGATAACATCTCCAATGTGAATTTTACTGTAAAAGGTGCAGATCTGTCGGTTTCCAAGTCTGTCAATAACCTTAGCCCCAGTACTGGCGATGTAGTAAAATTTACGGTGGTGGTTTCAAACAATGGTCCAGATAATGCATCAGCCGTAGTTATTAATGACTTATTGCCCGCTGGTAAATTTACCGGTATTTCGGCCGTTGCTTCCCAAGGTACTTATGTGGTAGGCACTGGTGTTTGGACAGTTGGAAACATTACAGCCCTTGACCCCTTGCCAAAGACTTTGACAATAACGGCCACGGTGGCAGCGGCAGCGGGCGAAATCGTTACCAATGTGGCTTCTGTAAAGACTCCTCCAGCTCAACCCGATGCCAAAACAGCCAATAATACCGCCAGTGCTTTTATTGCGGTAGGAGAAGCAGATTTAGGAATTACAAAAACTGTTAGCCCAACTGGAGTTCTAAATATTGGAGATGCCGTTGTTTATACCATCAATGCAACAAATTATGGCCCTCAAAACGCACCTTTGGTACAGGTAAACAATTTGCTTCCTGCCGATCTTCAGTTTGTTTCGGCTACTCCTTCCGTTGGTACTTATAATTCCACCACGGGCGTATGGACAATCGGAACGCTAAACAATGCGGCTACGGTAACTTTAACCATCAATGCCACGGTAAAAGCAGGAACAGGAGGAAAAATGATTACCAATGTAGCCACGGTTTCTTCGCCTATGAAGCAACCAGTGTCAGCCACGCAGCCCAACACTGCCTCGGTGAGTTCGCAGGTGAAAGGAGCTGATGTTCAGGTAACTAAAACTACCACTTCTACACCGCCCATCCAAGAAGGTAATACTCTTCCTTTTATAATAAAGGTTAAAAACAACGGGCCTGATGCCACCACTGGTGTAGCAGTAACCGACATTTTGCCTTCATATAATGTTTCTTACATAGGAAACACCACCGACAAAGGGACTTTTGACCCTAATACGGGTATATGGACAGTTGGCAACTTAGCCGTTGGCGAAGAGCGTACATTAACCATCACTACCACGGTAACTAATGGTGGATTATTTGAAAATACTGCCAGTGTTACGGCTTCCAGCGGTGCCGATGGTTTAGTAGCAAATAATTCTTCTACGCTATCCATTTCAGCACTCAAAGGATTTACGGCGGGATCTTGTATCATTGATTTGAATCCTCAGACCGTAAATGGGGGTTTAATTCCCTACGGTTTGGTGCATGAATTGGTACGTACTTATGAAGTTCCCGTTTATTGGGCAATAAAACCAAGCAAATCATTTGTGAATGAGTCTGCTGCCACTAAGCAAGATCAAATTGACTTTACCGCTCAAGGCGTAGATTATAAAAGTGGGGCTTTTATCATTGACAAATATTATGTTCAATTGCCCGCTGTAGTAGCCTTAATTAATGCAAGAAAAGCAGCTTACCCGGGTTTAACGGTAACCTGCCCAACCGTTGCCTTTGCCGCACCTATTTTTGACAAAATAACGAGTTTCTCTCGGGCAGTTTTAGATCAACAAAATGGGGGCATAGCAAAATCAGCATTTTTTGATAAGGCAGGAATAGTCAATAACCAAATCGGATTTGATGTAAATGGTGATCCCATTTATGACACTTACAGAGAAAATGGTTTGCCAAGTAACCTTGGCCCATGTGATGATATATATATTATGCCCCATGCCGATCCACAAGATTGGGTTTTGAATGAAAAACAAATTTTTGATGCATTTATCAAAAATCGGGGTTGGTTTTGGGCAGCTTGCCATGCCGTGAGTGCTTTGGAAGGTTTGGCTGACTTAAATGAAGATGGCACACCAGATATGAACTACCTAAGTTCAACGGGTCTAATACCTTGGGGTGACCACGCTGATGGTTCTTTACCCTATAACTATAGCATTGGGTCGGGATATTATGCATCTAATTTGGCTTCAGATCCATTTATGCAATTTTTGGGAACACTTGATGGAGCTTTGGAAAGTGGATCAGAGTCAATTTACCTCCCGAAATTGGGTGGAGGATGGAGACCAAGCACCACAGTTGCCAGTTGGGATGCTACGCAGAGTGACGTTCCGGCTAACTCACCTGGAAAAGCCGCAAAATTAGCGTATGGTAGAGCCTATGGCAATGATGACTATGGTATGATAATGTACGAAGCCAGTCACTCTATTACTGGAGGAACTACCGCTGCTACTGTAGCTGCTGCCCGTGTGTTGGGTAACTTTTGGTTGGCGTCAAGTTTAGAGAAAAGACCAAAAATTACGGGAGATTTTGCTACTACGTTAAACACTTCGAGTGGAGTAGTTACGGCATTTTCAGCCAGTGCTACTGTAGTTTCTGCACCAGCAACTTTCAAATGGACATCCGATTGTGGGGGTTCTTTTTCAACTCCTAACTCAGCAAATACTAATTTTACCGCTCCTATAGTTACAGTTACAAAAGCTTGTGTAGTTAATTTACGTTCTACCGATGCCTGTGGAAGAACTAATTTTGAAAGTAAATTAGTAAATATATTTCCTGATCCTCCCGCAGAGCTAATTTTAACAAAATCTATTTCACCAACATGTGCCTCTCCTTTTGGAGAAGTTACAGTTACCTCACCTTCGCCAGACCCCGCAATAACTTATACTATTATAAATTTAACTACCAATGTAACAAGTACAAATTCAACGGGAGTTTTCAGTAATTTAAGTCCTGGTACATATAAAGTTACAAGTGCAAATACAAGTGGTGTACCAACGAGTCCTACGGAAGTGATGGTTACTTTTATAGCTCCAGTTGCACCAGCAGCACCAACGGCAAGTGTAACGGCACAACCAACTTGTAGTGTACCAACGGGAACAATCGTTGTTTCAGCACCTACACCAGCGGCAAATGTAACATATACCGTAACAGGTACAGCACCAGTAGTAGCTGGCGTAACACAAGCAACGACTACTTTTGCAGGATTAGCACCAGGTGTATATAGCGTAGTAACCACTAATACCACAACGAGTTGTGTGTCAACTCCTATTTCTTTGACTGTCAATGCAGTACCAACAGTACCAGCACCAACGGCAAGTGTAACGGCACAACCAACTTGTATTGTACCAACGGGAACAATCGTAATTACTGCTCCTACACCAGCGGCAAATGTAACTTATACCGTAACGGGTACAGCACCAGTAGTAGCAGGCGTAACACAAGCAACGACTACTTTTGCAGGATTAGCACCGGGCGTATATAGCGTAGTAACCACCAATATCACAACGGCTTGTGTGTCAGCTCCTATTTCTTTGACAGTCAATGCAGTTCCTACACCACCTGCCGCTCCAACGGCAAGTGTAACGGCACAACCAACTTGTATTGTACCAACGGGAACAATCGTAATTACTGCTCCAGTACCAGCGGCAGATGTAACTTATACCGTAACGGGTACAGCACCAGTAGTAGCTGGCGTAACACAAGCAACCACTACTTTTGCAGGATTAGCACCGGGCGTATATAGCGTAATAACCACTAATACCACAACGGCTTGTGTGTCAGCTCCTACTTCTTTGACTGTTGTAGTGGCAAGTTGTAATCCAATAGCGAATCCAGATGGTATTATTTCAGCTACAGCAGGGATTGTGAAAAATATATCAATTCTGAGCAATGACAAGAATGCAGATGGAAGCCCAGTGGTAGATTTGAGTAAAATCACTGCACCTGTGGTAACAACTGCTCCGTTGAAAGGTACCATAAGTATAAAACCAGATGGCACAGTAGATTATACGCCTAATCCTGGCACAAGTGGAACGGATACATTCATTTACACGATTTGCGACAAAGTAAACACCACCGTTTGTGATACAGCATTGGTAACGGTAGCAATTACACCAGCCCCAGTAGCGAACCCAGATGTTGCCAATGCCACGGCGGGTATTCCAAGCACGATACCAGTCTTAGGCAATGACAAGAATCCAGATGGAACGCCAGTAACAGATTTGAGTAAAATTACACCACCAGTAGTAACAACTGCTCCATTGAAAGGAACGATAAGTGTGAATCCTGATGGAACGATAAAATACACACCAAATGTAGGTACAAGTGGTACAGATACCTTTATTTACACCATTTGTGATAAAGTAAATACCACCGTATGTGATACAGCGAAGGTAACGGTAACAATTGGACCAGCTCCAATAGCGAATCCAGATGGTATTATTTCAGCTACAGCAGGGATTGTGAAAAACATATCAATTCTGAGCAATGACAAGAATGCAGATGGAAGCCCAGTGGTAGATTTAAGTAAAATCACTGCACCAACTGTCACCACACCACCAACAAAAGGAACGGTAACAGTAAAAGCCGATGGCAGTGTAGATTACACGCCAAATGCTGGTACAAGTGGCACAGATACCTTCATTTACCAAATCTGTGATAAAGTAAACACAACGGTTTGCGATACAGCTTTGGTTACGGTCAATATTTTCCCTCCTGGAAACGACCCACCAGTAGGGACTGAGGACATCAACACCACACCAATCAATACGCCAGTAACAGGCAATGTATTGACCAATGATGATGACCCAAATAATGACCCATTGAGTGTGAGTTTATTGCCAATTTGTAGTCCAAAAAATGGCACAGTAACCTTGCAAGCCAACGGTAATTATACCTATGTTCCAGCGACCAATTTTGTAGGAACTGATACTTTCTGTTATTTGCTTTGCGACAACAAAGGAGCATGTGATACGACCACTGTAACGATTGAAATTTTGCCACCAGTGAATGTCAATGATGTGATTGCCAACAATGATGCGAGCCAAACACAGGTCAATACGCCAGTCAAAATAGTAGTTTTGGCAAATGATGACGACCCACAAGGTGATAAGATTGCTTCGGTAACCAAATTGAGCAATCCGACCAACGGTACGGTGGCATTCAACCCAGCAGACAGCAGTTTCACTTATACGCCAAACAGTAATTTTGTAGGCGAGGATAGCTTCAAATACATTATTTGTGATGTAAAAGGAGCATGTGATACAGCAACGGTAACGGTCAATATTATTCCAATAATTCCGAATAATGACCCACCAGTAGCCATTGACGATGCCAATACAACGCCAATCAATACGCCAGTGAGTGGCACAGTAGCCAAAAATGACAGCGACCCAGATGGCAATACACCATTGGTATTTAGCAAAATCAGCAATCCGACCAACGGAACGATCGTCTTTAATCCAGACGGAAGCTATACTTATACGCCGAATCCGAATTTCACAGGAAACGACCAAGTAGTGTATAAAGTTTGTGATGCAGGCACACCAATCGCATGCGATACAGCAACGCTTTACTTGACAGTTTTACCGATAGCTCCAGTTCCACCTGTAGATATTGCTGTGAGCAAAACGATTGTTGGCTCGTCAGACTGTAAACGACAAGTAGGTGATTTAGTAACATTCAGGGTTAAAGTTTTCCGCCAAGATTTACAAAATATTTTGGTGAGTGGTATTATTGTAAAAGATAGTTTGTCACCATTCTTTGAATTTGTATCAGCAACTTCAACCAAAGGAACTTTTGATGCAAATACTGGGCTTTGGAATAATATCGCTCTGGTTGTTGGAGATACAGCCATTTTAGATGTGAAAGTAAAAATAAAATTAACTTTTATGGGTGGTTTAATTTGTAATGAAGCATGGTTGTCTGCCATGAATGGTACAGATTTGGATTCAAAAGCTGGCAATAAAATTGAAAGTGAAGATGACTTTGCAAGAGTTTGTGTGAGTGTACCTATCAAGATTTGTAATGAAAGAGAAGAAAAAGTGCTTCTTACAGCACCTTCTGGTTACATAAATTATCAATGGTATCTGAATGGACAGCCAATTATTGGAGCAAATTCACCAACATATTTAGTCAGCACTTTTGGAATGTACACCATAAGAGTTGATAATAGTCAATGTCCAAGTGGTGGCTGTTGTCCAATTTATGTCGAAAACTTCTGTGAATGTAAACCAATTATTTGTGTACCATTCATTATTCAAAAGACAAAGAAAGCAAAATAAATTTTGTAAGCTAAATAAAAGGTCGTGAAGCATTTCACGACCTTTTTTGTTTTATTAGTCCATTACATTTGTAAATGGTATAAAAATTGCTAATTTGTATTAGTAACCAAAATTTTATCTAAAAACTTCAAACAATAAATGAATGATTTCCCTATTTTTAGACAATTAGACACGATGGATTGTGGTCCAACTTGTTTGCGAATGATTGCTAAACATTTCGGAAAAAATTACTCATTACAAACATTAAGAGAGAAAATAGGTATCAATCGTGAGGGGGTTTCTATGGCAGCTATTAGCATGGTTGCCGAAAATTTAGGTTTACGTACTTTAGTAGTTAGGGTAGGATACGAAAAACTTGTCAATGAAGCACCAGTTCCATTTATTGCCCATTGGAAACAAAATCACTTTGTAGTTGTTTATAAAATTCAAAAAAACAAGGTATTTGTCGCCGACCCTGCCGAAGGTAAAAAAGTTTTTGACAAAAAAGAATTTATTACTAATTGGGCAATTAATCAAATTGAAGAAGAGCCTACTGGAATTGTTACCCTTTTTGAAGTTACACCTCGTTTTAATGAAAATGAAGATGAAAAACAGATAGGCTTAAATTTTGGTAGGATTTTACAATATCTTTTTAACTACAAAAAATTACTCGTACAACTTTTCATAGGCTTACTTATGGGAAGTGCGATGCAGCTAATTTTGCCTTTTCTTTCGCAGGCAATTATTGATATTGGAATTAATACTCGAAATATTAATTTTATCAATCTTATTTTAGTTGGTCAATTGGTTCTTTACGCAGGCAGAACGGTTATTGAATTTATCAGAAGTTGGATTTTACTTCATATAAGTTCCAGAATCAATATCAATATCTTGTCCGATTTTTTTGCTAAACTTTTAAGACTTCCCCTATCTTATTTCGACACCAAACATCAAGGCGATTTACTTCAACGTATTAATGACCATCATAATATTGAGAGTTTTCTAACAGATACTGTTATTAGCACTATTTTTGCAATTTTCAATTTTATTGTTTTAGGATTTACACTTGCTTTTTTCAATCTCAAAATTTTCGTTTTGTTTTTATTGGCAAGTGCCATTTATATAGGTTGGGTGGTGATTTTTCAGAAAAAAAGAAGACAAATTAACATCAAAAAATTTGAGATTGGAACTAAAAATCAAAATATTATATTACAAATCATTGACGGAATCCATGACATTAAACTAAATAATAGCGAACAACAAAAGAGGTGGGAGTGGGAAAACATCCAAGCCCGATTATTCAAATTAAATATTCAATCACTTGGTATCAAGCAAATTCAATATACTGGAGCTTTATTTATCAATGAAGGTAAGAACATTTTGATTACTTTTTTTGCGGCAATGGCGGTTTTGAATGGAGAAATGACCCTCGGTATGATGCTTTCATTGCAATATATTATTGGACAATTGAATAGCCCTATTGAGCATTTCATTTCTTTCATACAATTGTATCAAGATGCCCAATTGAGCCTCCAACGCCTCAACGACATTCACCAAGTAAAAGATGAAGAACCTGACGACAGTCAGAATATTACTGAATTGCCATTTTATCGAAATATCAAAGTCGAAAACCTTTCGTTTATGTATCCTGGTACTACACTTAGAATCCTCGAAAACATAAGTCTTACAATTCCCGAAGGAAAAACTACTGCAATCGTTGGCACAAGTGGGAGTGGAAAAACAACTCTTTTGAAACTTTTTTTGAAATTTTATGAAACAACATCTGGTCAAATTTACATTGGAAACGTTCCATTAGCTCGAGTTAATCATCACTCATGGAGAGAAAAATGTGGAGTTGTGATGCAAGATGGATATATTTTTTCAGATACAATTGCTCGAAATATTGCCGTAGGGCAAGATTATATTGACATTGACAAACTTTATCATGCTGTAAGGGTAGCCAATATTTTTGAATTCATTGAAAGCCTTCCTTTAGGTTTCAGTTCAAAAATAGGTGCAGAAGGCAACGGGCTTAGTCAAGGTCAAAAACAACGAATTTTGATAGCAAGAGCTGTCTATAAAAATCCAGAATTTATATTTTTCGACGAAGCAACAAATGCCCTTGATGCCAACAACGAAAAAGCAATTATGCAAAACCTCAATGAGTTTTTCAGAGGTAAAACGGTGGTGGTGGTGGCTCATCGCTTGAGTACTGTCAAAAATGCTGACCAAATTATTGTCATATCAAAAGGTCAAATCACCGAAAGTGGTACAAATGAAGAGTTGATAAATCTAAAAGGTGAATATTATGAACTTGTAAAAAATCAATTGGAATTAGGAGATTAAAGAGTTGATTATCAAATCATTAATGGAAATTAAAGAAAAAAAACTTAGGTATTCGCCCAGTGATTCGGTGCAGGAAATTATTAATTACAATCCCGCTTGGCTTGTAAGATGGGGAACTATGCTCTTTTCGTTTTTCTTTCTTGGACTATTTGGAGCAACTTTTTTTATTAGTTACCCCGATGTCATTAGAGGTACGCTCAAACTCACTTCTACCGATGTTCCAAAATCCGTTGTACCCAAAACTAATGGAAAATTGGTTCGACTATTTATCAAAGAAAATGAAATAGTAACAAAAAATCAAACACTTGCTTATATCGAATCAACAGCAAACCATGATGAAATTTTGAGCCTTTCCAAACAATTAGATACTATTCAAAAAAGTGTTCAGCAAGGCTATTTTTCTGCTCTGAGTACATTAGGTAAAAATAGTTATACAAATTTGGGAGAAATACAACCCGACTACCAACAATTTGAACAAACACTTACTCAATTGCAATCCCTAACTTCCAATGGTTTTTATGCCCAAAAACGAAACTTTCTAAACAAAGAGCTCACAGATATTGGTTTTATGTCAAGAAAACTTTCGGAACAACAACAAATTTATCTTAGAGATTATAATTTAGCTCAAAACGAGTTTTCAAAAAAACAAAGATTAGCTCGACAAGGGGTTGTTTCTTCAAGCGAATTGTCTGATGCTGAAAGTAAATTATTGGCAAAACAAATTTCACTTAAACAGGCAGAAGCTCAGTTAATCAACAACCAAAGTGAGCAAACTGGCAAGCAAAAAGAACTCTTAGAATTAGACAAAAATTTGTTTGAACAAAAAAACACTACTTCAGAGTCCCTCAAAACCCTCATAAGTGCTATCAACGCTTGGAAACAAAAATATATAATAGCAGCTCCAGTTGCTGGAAAAGTTTTTTTTCAAACAACTATTCAAGAAAATCAATCTGTTGCTATTGACCAAGAACTTTTTTATATAGGTAGTTCTAAAGCGAACCAATACATTGGCGATGTCAATATCCCACAAGATAATTTTGGCAAAATTAAAATTGGGCAAAAGGTCATTATTCGCTTCAATAGTTACCCTGCTGAGGAGTACGGAACTGTTTTTGGAGTGATGAACTATATTTCTGAAATTCCAGCAAAAGACAATACTTATTTAGTACGAATTTCCTTACCAAATGGTTTATTGACTACTTATAATAAAAAACTTACTTTTCGCAATGGAATGTTGGCAAATGTCGAAATTATAACTGAAGACAGAACGCTTGCCAGTAAAATTTTGTACCAATTTCGTAGAACTTTTAATTGAGATTTGATGATTTTAACAATCGAAAATATATGCCAATATCTTTTAGAAAGCAAGCTAATTGACCTAAAAAGTATCATTGAGGGCGATTTATTAGTTCGAGATGTATCAAGCCGAAATACTAATTTTTTAGTCAATCAATTTCATGAAAATGGCTTAAAAATTTTAATCAAACAACCAGATATTACTGATGAAGATTATGTAAAATCTATGGAAGTTGAGGCAGAAATTTATCGAATTATTTACACCGACTCCAACTTTGAAAATATTCGACAATTTTTACCTCATTTTAAATTATATGATGCCCAAAATCATATTCTCATCATTGAACAACTTACAGGCGTTTGTCGAATATTTGACTATCTATATCATGGCTTAAATCTTCCAGACGAAAATATAATTAGTCATTTTGCCAATGGATTGGCTGCTCTTCATAATTTGTCAATTGAAAAAGTTACTCAATATAAACTACAAAAAGCATACCCTTGGTTCTTAAATATTGGTCATAAATCTTACCAAAAAAACATAAAAAAAAACTTTCCCAATGTTTTTTTGCAACTCTCCGACATTCTTGAAAATCAAGAATGGATGAAGTCAATTTCTAAAACCCAAAGACACTGGCAGCTAACAAATTTTATTCATTTAGATTGCCGTTTCACAAATTGGATGATACCTTTTCGCCATAAAGCCACAGATAATAGCCCCATTTGGCTAATTGATTGGGAAATGGCAGGCAAAGGAGATGCCGCTTGGGACATTACGTTTTTGTTGGGAGATTGGATAAATTTTGGAATATATTTGCAAGAATATCATCTAAATGCTTTTCCTTATGTAGAAAAAACTATTGCACAACAAATCAATTTGTTTTGGAAAAAATATGCCGAAAATAGGAAATTTGAAAAAAAAGCAAAGAAAATATTTTTGAAAAGACTTTGTGAATACTTGCCTATAAAAATCTTAATGATTGCCTACGAAATGCTTATTGACTACCCCGAAGATGTAGAAACACCAAAAAAACGCCTCGAACTTTTCAAACAATTAATGCAAAATCCAAGCGAAATTCAGCAAAATTACTTTTATGATTAATCAATCGGAAACTTCTATTATTGCTCAAAAAATTGCCAATGATATTTGCCAACAAGCATTTTGGCTTGATGATAAATGCAATTGGACAGGGATTTTCTATCATACACAAATTGCAAATGCTGAAGTTGTTTTGAGAGCTTTACCAAGTAATTTTCAAACAGGTTCGGCAGGAGTTGCATTTTTTTTATCAGCAATTTTTGATACTTTCCCAAACGAAATTTATCATAAAATAGCATTGGGGGCATGGCATAAGACAATTGACCAACTTTCAAAAATTAGAACCGAAAAAGTAGGTTTTTATGAAGGTCGTGGAGGCATTGCCTACTCGCTTGTTCAGTCAGGAATTTGGTTAAAATCTGATGAAATTATTGCAGAAGGTTTGCAGTTGGCAGAAAACATTTGTCAAAGTATTGACAAATCAAGTTTTGATGTGATGGAAGGATGTGCTGGCGGAATCATAGCAATTGCTGCGATAAATAGACTTTTTCCAAGAAAAACGTTTGAAAAAGCTATATTTTTAGGGGGTGAATATTTATTGATTAATAGTCATCAAACAAAAAAAGGGATTTCATGGAAAACCCTTGCTTCAAAAGGTCCGAACCTCACAGGCTATTCGCAAGGCAATGCAGGCATCACCCATGCACTTGCCGAAGTATATGCAATTTGCCAAGAAGTCAGGTATCTTCATGCCATAGAACAAGCTGTTGCGTACGAAAATAGTTATTTCTCAGAAAAATTTCTAAATTGGAAAGACCTTCGATTACTTCATCAGCCACACTCAAAAATGAAAACAAAGCATACTTACATAACAAATGCGTGGTGTCATGGGGCGGCAGGAATTGGGCTTTCTCGGTATCGAACGTATCAGCTCACAAAACAATCATTTTTATTAGAAGATGTAAATAAGGCGGCAACAATTCTTTTAAATAAATCGTTTGATGTTATTGAAATTTTTAGCTTGTGTCATGGCTTCACTGGGGATTTATACCACCTTCGAACATTCGATTTGGCTTTGAACAAAGTCGAATTGAAGCTAAAAATTGGTCAAGGCTTTGAGAAACTAAATCTTTCAATCGAAAACCTGCGTTTTTCTGACAGCGAAAATCATTTGCTACAAAATCCATCTTTTATGCAAGGTTGGGCAGGAATCGCTTACTTTTTTCTTTCGCTCCAAAATCAAAGCCTACCAAATATGCTTGTCTTAGGTTTGTAAAAAATATTTTTTACAAAAAACTAATGATTGGCACGTTATTATTTTATTACGATTTTACTAAATGCCCAAAATTAAATCAATAATTAAAAAGAAAGTAGCTAATTTTGACTTGCCATTTTTACGATTAATGATAAAAAATGCCCAAGTTTCACATATTTTCAAGTTATTTCAATTAATAATGGCTATAAACAATAAATGGCACTCTTTTTGAGTACCATTCACTGTAACTAAACAATCAAAAATGTTATTTGCATTTTGGAGGCTTAGGTGTTTTAACAGATTTAGTCTTACACTTGTTTTTGTTTGACTTGCTTGATTTCTGGCCACCATTTCCATAACCACAACCACATGGTCTTGGAATGTAACAAGTACCACCTTTAACTTCCTCAGAATTTAATACTTCGAGGGTTGCGAAATTTGAGAGATTTTTTAACATAATAGTAAAGATTTTTAAGTTTTTAAAAAATGGTTCACTCAATAATTTGGTTAATTTTTAATTAATCGCAGTTATTGATGTGTTATTTGCTGCAATTAATATGCCATTAAAATAAAAAAAAAGATTATTTTATTAATTTTATAAAGTATTGGTTTTCAACAACTTACATGTTATTGAAAAATAATACGTTTTTTTATGTATCCGTTGGCTCAATTTTTGCTCTTTATTCGACGTGCTATTTTATCGTTAAAATTGCCTTTGGCATACTTTTTGCTATTAAAATTCAAACTTTCGGATGAAAAAAAAACCTTCATATTTCTTCCTTTTTATTCTCGGATTTTTCACCCAAATCACAGTCTTTTCTCAAACGACAATCAATGGAAAATCCGATGTTTTGAAACTTTCGTTTCAAGATTGTATCAATCGAGCAAAAACAAATAATTTTCAAAAAAAACAGGCTCAAACTTTGTCAAAAATCAAACAGACAAATTTATTGATTGCTCAAAATGAACGTTTGCCCAAGATTTCGGGGAACATGGTAAATTACTTAAATTCGGGTAGAAGTATTGATAGATATACAAACCTTTTTACGGAGGAAACTATTGCAAATCAATCTTATGGTATTGGTGCTGAAATTCCTATTTATATGGGTGGCCAAATTCAAAATAATATTTTGATAAAAGAAATTGAGGCAAAATTAACAGAAAACGATATTGCAAACATTGACCAAAATCTCTCAATCGAAGTATTGAAAACATTTTTGGGAGTCCTTAATGCTGAAGAACAATTGATAATTGCTAAACAACAAATTGAGGTTTCAACAAATCAGTTGAATAAACTGGAATCTCTAAGTAAAGAGGGTTTGTCTTCACGAATGAATATTTTAGAATTCAAAGTTCAAGTTGTTAATGATGAGTTGCAAATAATTAATGCAGAAAATGAATTATCGCTGTCAAAAATAAAATTGTTACAAGTAATGAATGAAACAAATGTGGGCGATTTTCAGATTGATCGTAAATCAATTGAAACAAGTTTGATTCAAATATATAAAACACCCATTAATGCTATTATTAATTTTGCAATTTCAAACCATCCAAGCATAAAAAGCACTAAAGCACTTGCAGAAATAAGTCGCTTGAATTTTAGCTCAACAAAAGCGACTTTGTTGCCCACAGTTGGCTTGGGTGTTAGTTTTGGTTCAAATTATTCGAGTGCAGCTCCAAAAGAACGGTTTGTTAATGATGGCAAAAACAAATTAATTGAAACTACCACAAATGATTATATTTTGTTGAATAACAATAGAATCAACCTAATTACGACTAACAAAGTACCAACTGGGTATATCAAAAATGTTGGGTATTTTGACCAATTAGGACAAAATTTCAACAAAATTCTATATTTAAACTTTAGTATTCCGATTTATGATGGCGGAATAACTAAAAAACGAATAGAAAATGCTCAATTAAGTCAGAAGATTGCTAATATTCAAATCAGTGAGTCTGAATACAAACTAAAACAAACCATCGAGTTAGCATATAAAGAAATGCTGTCTTCGTTTAAACGCCTATCAGCAATCAACAAACAATCGGTAATCATTGAAGAATTATTTGGTATTTCTAAGAAACAATTAGAGGAAGGTGTAATTAATGCGACCGATTATGTAATTTTAAAAAGTCAATTTGATAAAATTAAA
>NZ_JAYWCU010000257.1:0-7145 GCF_043780375.1 Emticicia sp.
TTGTTTTGTACAATTACAAAATTACTACTTTTGATGACATCCTGTGTTTTTATTCGTAAATCATTGATTATCAGTTAGTTAAACCCGAAACTCGCATTATTAAGTTTTTTTGTCAAGGTTAATAAAATTCCAATCAATATTTGAGCGGAATAGCCACATTATAATTATCGGTTTCGCTGATATAAACGGTACAAAAGAGTTCCTTTGGCATTTCATTTTCAAACCAAAGTTGCGGACGTTCCAATTTGCCAATCTTTTGTTTACCTTTTTCAAACTAAACTTAACTATCACTAAGCCTTGCAAGGCTCTACCACCTAAGTACATTTTGCCATTTACAACCGCCTTTTAAATAATTCAAAATCAAAAATTTAAAATACTAAATTTTCTCAGTATTGAGCTATTTATTTATACGTTAGCCACGCCGAAGCTATACAATCTTTATCAGTAGAAAACCGTATCCAACGTGCCTGAAAGCCTGACGGAAAATTGAAGGCAAATGTTTCATTGGGTTTTACTGTTACTTCTTTATATTTCATCCAAGGGCCATGGCCTATGGGTTCTATCTGAATTGTAAATTTTATGGCTTGTTTTGAGTCATGCGATATTTTAAGATTTTTTTTATCATAAAAGCCAATCAAATAGGGGTCTGAGGGAGTTCCAGCTTTTACCTGATTGTCTTTCCAAGGACCGCCTACACCAACGGCTTTTCCTAATTTCCAAAGGTCGTCAATAGTTCCTGCCCATATTTTCGCTTTGCCATCATCGGAAGAGATGATGTGTTCATTTTTAGGACTTTGGTTATCAAGACCTGTCATGACCAATAAACCACGATAAGAGGCATAATCATGAATACTGAGTGAATGTGAAGCCACAGGTCTAATTTTAGCAAATCCATCGGCATTTTCAGCTGGCAATTCATAAAATGTACCGTGTGCGTTGAGTAAGTCCCGCTCGGTGGCCACCTCACGGCAAATCCGTAAAGCGGCTTGTTGGGTTTTAGCCGTAAATGCCATATTCCCTTTTGGAAGCCTCCATCTTCTTCCATTGTCATCAACAATAAGCACCGAGGCATCATCAACTGTAACAACCTCACGTGGGATTGCAAATTTTTCACGTATGAACTGAGTCGTTTTGGGGTCATCTTTTTTTGTCAAGTGCATGGCACTATCCAATTCGTAGTAGCCATTTTCTATAAAATTTTCATTGCCAAATTGACCAGCCAAGACACCTAACATTCTACGATTATTGCCCAGGCCATAAAGTAGTCCACCTGAATAAGTGGAAGCATTGATATTGGCCAAACCATCGAATTGTTTGTCTTGAGTTACCTGAAAATGAGAAACATCACTATAATTAAAATTAACGGTTGCTTTGGTGGCTTGATTACTTTTTACACGTATCCACTCTCCCTTATCACTTGTTGCGAAAGTAACACCAATTGATTGACCTGCACCCACTTCTACTGACCTTAAAGTTTTCCAATTTCCTTTGCCATCTATATCGGTTTCAAAGCTGAATGTAACTTTTTGACCCCCATCATTTAGTAACCAAGCCATCCGTTGTTGCCAACCCGCAAATAGAAATGGTTCGGAAAAGACATTTGCCTCAATTTTTTCAGAAAGCCAAACAGCCCCTTGAGCTGTGTTAGGTCCTAAATTATCAGGTGAAGTAAGTGAAGTAAACCAAAGGTTTGAATTGGATTGTCCTGGACCTTCGATGTTTCCTTTGGTTTTGCGTTTGTTCAAAAACTCTTTCTGTGCTGAATCATCACAACCAAAAACTAAACCATTGTTCCATCGGGTAAAGTCGCCGATGACTTTGAGATAAGCCGAACGTGGACGAATACCAGCAGTATTTTTTGATGTAAATGTTTGTGGAAAATGCCAAAAAAGCCCGTGCATGGTCATGAGATAATCAGGTGTTTCGGATGTACCGATGTCACGAATTCGAGGCCATTCTGTATTCCAACCGTGAGCACCATCATAGCTATGACTGGCTTTTGGCAGGCGAAAGAACGACCATTTACCGCCGTCCCGGACACCTAACAAAACTGATTTGTAGTCCCAGCCTGTTGCCCAGATTGGGTCGGTTGAAGGATTGGTATTACCATAAATTCCTCCTGGCCCTGTTACTTCTACAAATTGATTACGACGTACTACTTTCCAGTCTTTACCATTCCATTCGGCCAAAACACCTGATTCTATATCAAACTGTTTCAGTGCCAGAGAGCCAGATTCGCCATTGTTGGAATACACCATTACTCCTTGACCCGAATATACGCCTTTGCCGTGTGCTCCTGGGAGGAGTGTTCCAGTGAAGTTGTTCTGAGTATCTTCATGCTTTTTTTCTTTAACGTTGCCATCTTGATAAAGCATTTGGGTTGCGAGATTTTTAACATCTAACTTATAAAAACCTTCTTCCATGGTGGCAATTAAAAGTTTGTTTTGGGGGTCAGACAAATCACGAGCCAAACCAGTGTAACGGCCAGGTGCTTGGGTATATGGAAATGTACGAACAACACGGTTTGCATCAATGGCATAAGGCCCAATAAACAACTGATTGCTCTCTTTATGAATCATTCTATTGGCAGGTGTTCCCCCAATACTTTCGGGTCTTATTATTTTGTTCAAATCTGGTGAAATTTCATACAATTTATCAGAAGAACCGAATGGCAAATGTGGGCCGTACGTTATTACCCATAATCGGTCTGCCCAAGATACAACTGCACCAGTACCGCATTCGCCTTCGTTGTTATAATATGCCAAATGAGGATAAATACCGCTAAATTGAGGATAAGAAGACTTTCTTTGGGCGTGTGTATTGCCACTAAACAAGCAAATTGCTAACCCAAACAAAAAAAGTTTGATTTTATTTATTTTCATTTTATTAATTTCAATGTTAGTTGATATAAGTATCCGATTTTAGGGTTTCCACCCACAGAAATTAAATATCCGAAATCAAGTTTTTTAGATTTCTTTCTCCTGCGGGGAGTTTAGCCTCTAATATCCCTCGTTTTGCTTCATATTTGCATTTATTTGAATCTCAGAAGTTGGTATAGGCCACAAATATTGGCGGTCGTTCCAAGTCGTAAGTACCAAGTTTTTAATCAGTCCTGTCGCTGCCATAGCTGTAAAGTCGGGTGTGCCGTCTTGGTCAATTGTAGGAGTGCCAGCGAAAAACCAAAGGTTTTTATCTACTACTTTTGTCTTCAAATCAGCTGGGTCGAGTATTCCATAAATAGGACGATTGAGTACTTTACCTGCAATTTTCCATCTAATTATATCCATATACCGAAGCCCCTCAGATGCCAATTCCATTCTACGTTCCATACGAATTTCACGGCGAAGTTCGGCTTGGGCTTTCGTTTTAATTGCAGGATAGGTTGTGGCAGTAACAGCTACTTTATACGCCCTTGCTCTAACGGCATTGACAGCCGCCAATACACTATCATCTATCTCATTAAGTTCGGTTTTGGCTTCGGCATACATCAACATTACATCGGCTAATCTTATAACAAAATGCTCTGTTTCTATTAATCTGCCGTTGAGCAACCAAGAATCATCTACTCTTTTTTTCCAAACCAAACCATTGAAAGAAGCAAACTGAGCATTAGCTCGGTTGTCATTATTAGTTACTTTGGTATTACTACTCAAGCGAGTTACTTGCAAAGCGGTAGGGTTTGGATCATATATAAAACCCAAGTGAGGTGTGCCAAACTCTACTATTGAAGCCGTACATCTTGGGTCTCTATTCGCAAATGGATTTCGTGGGTCATATAAAGGGGATTGGTCAATCGTTTTACCATCGGTACATAAATAGGCACAAAATAAATCCCAAGTGGGGTTTGCGGCTCCGAATCCACCCGCATTTCTGGTGATAATATCAGAAATAGGACCTACGGTTTGTTTTAATTCTAATGAACGCGGAATGGAGAAAATTACCTCCTTTGAATTTTTCGTACTTTGAAGAAATAAATTCGAATAATCAGGATGTAAAGTAAAAGCATTCAAATCCATGCAGGCTTTAGCTGCTTCGGCAGCTACTTTAAAATCGCCTTCGTAGAGTGCAAATCGAGCTTTTAGCCCCATAGCGGCACCTTTTGTAGCTCTTTTTACGGCAGTAGTAGCGTAAGACGTTGGCAAGTTTTTCATGGCAAAATCAAAGTCTTCGTAAATTTTGGTAGTAACCGTTTTTTTATTTGTTCTTCCGATTGAGTAGCCTTCTTCGATAGAAATTACTTGGTCGCTATACACAACATCTCCGAAATGATTCACCAATCGGGCATACTGAGCTGCACGATGAAAGCGAGCTTCGGCTAAGTATATATCTAATTTAGCTTGTGCTACTTTTGCCTTGGTTTCATCGCTATTTAAAGCAACAATTGCTCTATTTGCTCTTGCAATGGCTTTATACGAATTTCTCCAAAAAGTTGTTGAAAAGTCCCATTGACTTGTTATTGTGCCTGCTTTGACAGGAGTAAGAGACTGACGATAAAAACCATCATCTGAAAGATAATTATTACTCAAGTCTTCGTCCCATTGCCACCAATCTATACGGTATAAGTCATTGAGTGCCAACTGGATTTCTGTTTCATTTGAGTACCACTTTTCAGCAGAAGGTTCTGCCAAAGGGTACAAGTCTAAGGAGTTTTGGCAAGAAGCAAATAAAAGTATGCTCAAAACCGCTGCAAATATTTTTGATTTCATTTTATTTATATTTAAGCAAATGAATGAATAGGTTTTGAATGAGATTTTTGATAAACCTCATTTTAAAAACTGATATTAAATCCACCAATCACAGTGGTAACAATACCAAAACCCTCTGGGTCCGAGCCTTTAGGGTATTTGTTAATCGTAAAAACATCAGAAGCATTTACATAAAATCTTATGTTATTAGACATGATTTTTTTTGTAATATTTTGCGGAATTGTATAGCCTAAAGCTATATTTTTTAGACGAAAATACCCTCCATTGAACAACCAAAAATCAGATAATGTACGGTTAAAGCCTTTATTTGTTTCGGTGTATCGAGGGTATTTAGCCGCAAGATTTTGTTCTGGGGTATTATTTACACTCCAAGTGTTACCATCTAAATAAACAGGAAAAACGCCCCAGTTTTCGGCATTATAGTCTGTATAATCAAGGTTTGAAACTTGCTGATAACCTATCCCCTGAAACGTAATACCTAAATCAAAATGGCTATATTCTAAGCGTACATTGCCACCATACATCCATTGGGGTAATGAACCTCCTATTAACACACGGTCATACTCTGGAGATATTTTGCCGTCGGGAACACCGTTTGGACCACTAATATCAGTATATTTTAGGTCGCCAACTTTTACGGTATTGCTTAGTTTAGGCGAATTGTTTAGGTCTTCTTGGGTTTGATAAATACCTTCTGATTTATATCCATACCACTCGTCAAATTGACTGCCTTTTTTCTTGATTTTACTACCAATAAACTCTGTACCACCCAAATCGCCCATTATTGATTTAAACTGTGATAAATTGGCGGAAACCGAATATTTCAATTTGCCAATATTATCTGTCCAACCCAAATCTAAGTCTATACCCTTAGTTTCCATGATTCCAGTATTTTGATTAGGATTTTCAAAGCCTACAAAAATTGGAATCTGTAAAGCCAATAGCATATCTTTGGTCTGTTTATAATAAACATCGCCAGTAAAGCGTAACTTATTTTTTAAGAAATAAGCATCAACACCTAAATCGGTAGAAGCTGTTTTTTCCCAAGAAATATCTTTAATTGCGTACTGAATCTGAGCGGCTGTTTGCTGAGCAACAGCTACATTGTTTTGATAAAACAAGGCATTTCCAAAACTTATAATGCCAAAAGATGGGTAGTTGCCTATTCTCTCGTTACCCAATGTTCCCCACGAAGCACGTAATTTTAAGAATGATAGTACGTTTTGTTTTTGCATGAAACCCTCTTCAGACACGACCCAACCAGCCGAAATAGAAGGAAATACACCCCATCTATAATCTTTATTGAACCTCGATGAGCCATCTCGTCGGACATTGGCTTGTAGTAGATATTTGTTATTGTAGCTATATGTAATACGACCAAATTGTGAGCGATAGGCTGTTTCAAAGGCAGTACCAAAATTATCTCTCAAAGCGGCTGGGCCTTGGTTTAAGAAAGGATAAGTATCAAAAAGGTATTGGTCTCTTGATGCTCCCATAGACTCACCTTTGTAGTAATAGTTTTCATATCCAAGTAATGCTGAAAAATCACTTTTCCCGATTGTTTTTATGTAATTTCCCAATAATTGAGTCGTAAGACTATAGTTTGTTGTTCGATTTTCATCTAAACGAGTTGTAAGCCCGCCACTTATTAAAGTTGCCGCAAATAGATTTGGGTTATCGGCAGAATAAGCATCAACCTGTCTATTAAATCGTTTTTGATTATTGAAATCAAAAATAGGAGCGAGAATAGCTGAAAGTTTCAAGCCATCAATGGGTTTCAAATCCAATGCGATTCGTCCTCCTACTTGATTAAAATTATTTTTGTTTGTTCCGCCGTATTTAATTTTAGCATATACATTTTCGCCTGCTTTTCCGTCGGCTATTCTTCCATCTGCCCATAGTGCTGGATAAATAGGTGATGAAATTCTTATTCTACCCAATGGGTCATTAGCAGTTGGGTCGGTGGTATTTGTTCTTTTGAAATTAAAGTCCACAGTTCCACCAATAAATTTATTGATAGTAAAGTCGTTATTTGAGCGTAAAAAGATGCGTCCATAATCTTTGTTTTCATAGAAACCACCCAATTTTTCATAACGAATCGAAGCATTAGATTTTACAAACTTTGACCCCCCTATGATGCTAATACTGTGTGCCTCACGTCGTGCCATCTTGTTGAGGGTTAAAGCCATCCAGTCGGTATCGGGGTATTTGTTGGGGTCGGTCAGATGTTTTTGGTCATAGTTATTCAATAAATCTTGGCTAAAAGTAGGGAATTTATTTGCTCCATTGCCTGCATCATTCCAGCGGAGTTCATTTACTAACTCCATGTATCTTGATGCTCCCATGTAGTCAGGAAGTTGGGTGGGTTTATCGAAGCCATTTTCGTAGTTATATTGTATAGAAGCTTGGTCGGTTTTGGCTCTTTTGGTAGTAATTAAG
>NZ_JAYWCU010000258.1:0-5184 GCF_043780375.1 Emticicia sp.
AAACTTTGCTCAATTACATCACTTCCACCTTTAGCATATTTTTTCCTAATCGCATCTATTTCTTCCGCTTCCAATGCCACTATCTCTTTTATTTTAGCTTCATTATCACCTGCTAACTCAAGTAACTTCTCATACTTATCCATAGTTAGCACAATTTCACGTTCAGCGTCATTCATGCTTTCACGGCGTTTGTCTTCATATACTTTTGCCAAAGCCTCATTCAATTTTGCCTCATATTTTGCTTCAATCAAACCCTTTTCAGCCTTTTCCTGAGCATCAATCTCAATTAAATTTTCAGCATTGGTTTTAGCTTTCAATCTGAGCTCAGCATAATGCAACTCATTTTGTTTCAGTTCTTTCTCCTTATCTTGTAGCTGCTCTACCTCCATTTTATTGCGTATCTTCCGCAACTCATCTTTCAAGCGTTTCTGCTCTTCAATCTCCTTATCAGCTTCGGTTTTTCTTTTATCAGCCAAACCACCCAAATTTCCATCACCTAATTTTATTGGGGGAGTAACAACAGGAGGCGTAGTAGTTTCACTATTCACCACATCCATAAAATCACCATTCAGCTTTTTCAAATAATTGCTTTTCATCTCAATATCTCTATTGAGTTTGGCAATTCTTACATTATCCTTATCATAATCAGCCTTTGTTTTTTTTTCAATTAACCAAATAGAACCAGTTTCTTCAACAATTTCTGGATTCATTCTTTCTTTTTTCGCTGCTTCAAGTTTTTGTTTCAAAGAGATTAATTCTTCCTGCGTAGCATCTATCTTACTCGCATTCTCTACCTTCAAATAATCCTTCTGAATCTTAATAAACTCCCTCGCTTTCTGCGTATTTACGCTCAAAGCATTGCCATATTTATCCAATTCCGTTACTGCCGATGGCATAATGCTCGCAATACCCATCACCACAGTTTTCAACTCATTTTGCTCATCATTATTAAGCTTTGTTTTCTTTTTCAATTCATCATACCTATTTACAAGCGGAATAAGCTTTTTCTCATTTGTTGCCAAATCCTTATTTTTAGCATCCAATTCTTGGATATTTTCCGCCGTTTCCTGCGTTGATAAATCAAGCTCATTTACGACACCAACCAACTTACCAAACTTTGTTATCATCCAATCAACCCACCCACCTGACCCAACCGCTGTAAGCGAACTCCACCAGTGCGAAATCTTCTCTAAAATCCCTGCTGTTGTATTATTTTTGATATTAAACTCGTCCAAAATCGAAGTACCCTTCCTAAACTCTTCATTACCAAGCTCCTGCTGTTTTCTTAGCGTTTCGGTATTGTTAGCCAAGGCACTTACCACATTCACACTTTCCTGCCCTTCCAAACCAAGTTTTTTCAAAATCTCAGCCATGCCAAGCAAGCCCTTATTATTTCCCTTAACATTCTCAAGTACCCTAATCAATGCCTCATTCGCATCAGTTTGTAACAGTTTAGCAAAGTCCTGAACCCCCATTTTGGCAAGTTTGGCAAATTTTGGCACATCAGTTCCCAAAGCTACAAATAACTTATTGGTTACCGTCGCTCCTACTTCCATGCTCTGTCCAGCCATATCCAAGGTAGCCGCATAACCCAAAATATCACCAACCGCAATACCAGCCGCACTCGCCAATCCTTGCGTTCTGTAAGTAAATTCAACAATGTTTTTTTCATTCGCACTACTCGCTTGCCCAATACTATTCACCGCACTACCTACTTTCAGCATGGCGTTTTCCATGCCATACATTTTTTCAAGGTCAAAAGTCTGCGTTATTTTGCCAATTTTCGTTACCGCATCCGCTCCCAAATCTTCACCCAATGCAACAGTTATTTTATCTGCAGCACTCACAAAGTCAAGCACGTCTTGCGTACTTTCCTTGCCTAATTTACCCGCCTCCATCGCCAACTTTCGCAATTCCTCACGAGAAGTTCGGGTGTCCATTTTTTTTAAATCACTATTAAGTGCTTCTACTTCCGTGCGTGTCATGCCAGTAGTCTTACGAACATCTGCAAGGCTATCACTCAATTTTCCAGCCTTGCTAATTAGTCCAGGAATAATCCCAATCAAAAACTGAGCAGCAACCGTTATCAAATTTCCACCAAGTACACCCGAAGCAATGCTCAAAAAATTCTTCTTAAAGTCACTCCATGCCCCATTCATTCCTTTCACCATTGTAGTGTGTCGCTGCAACTCTACATTTGAGGCTTTCAATTCATCCATTTTCAAGGCACGAGTAGCTTCATCAGCAGCATTACGCCACTCTCTTCGCAATACTTTTACCCTGTCTTCAAGCTGCTTAATGGTATTCAACCCATTTGCTCCTCGTATCTCAAAATCTACGACCGATTTCCTTGTTGCCATTTTCTTTGAATTTTAGCCATAAAACTAAAAAATCCAACCCCGTTAAGAGTTGGATTTTTATTTGTAAGTTTAAATGACTCTACATTTGAGGGTTTACAAGATGCCGTTTTCTATCAATACAGCCATTATCATCACAATAATTCATTCCACAATTTCCGTTGCATTCCGACAATTTTAAAAAATCATTATGAATCTCAATCAATGATTCTGGCGTAAAAATTATTTCAATTCCGTTTGTTGTTTTGATTTTGAAATTATGCCCGATTCGAGTTGTTTCAATATCATCTTTGCCTAAAATTAATGAAAATATAGCCATTTTTTAGTTGTTTGTGATTGTCAGCCACACCTGATTAGAAAAATATTATTTGATACGCTTGGAAGTTTTTTAAAAATTCACCACCACCCGTTTATGTCCTTTCTCCATTTCGTTAGCTATCAAAGCAGCTACAATTTCTGCTCCATCATTCGCCAGCAAATCTTCTAATTTTTGTGAGTAATCCCTCGTTCCATCTGTCAAAAACGGCTTCGGTTTTCTTTGCGGCTGAGAAGTTTGGTTACGGCTATTTGTCAATCCCCTGCCAATCTGCCTTTCACTTACCATCAATCCACGCCCCACACCTTTATCTACATATATACCATACAAATTTAACTTTACCCCAGCCTTAGCATTTCCATCCGAAAACATCACACTACGACCATAAAGGCTGTCTCGTAAATCATTCGTTACACCGATTCTATTTGCATCAATCAAGTTTACCAAATGTTCAGCAAACCCATCCGAAAAACCTTTCAATCGCTCACCAATGGCCAAAACAAAACTTTCGCTTGCTCCACGTTCTTTTAGCTTTGCTAAAAAAACATCTAAGCTAAACGTACTATTGATATTTATCCTGTTTCTGCTCCGTGCCATTAGCCCAATAAATAATTTTCATTCGCCAAAATGCTGTAACTTCTGGTATACTGCTCTATCACAATTCCGTCAAAATTATACGTTTCATCTTTCACCAAAACACCTTCAGCAATCAATAATGAAGAAGTTGTTAAGGTAAATACCTGCTCTTCTGTGCCGCTATTCGTATCTATTATCTGCACATATACACTAAGCTCTGTAACATCTGCAGGTATGGTCAAGGCTTCATCTAAGTACAGCTTTATTCTTACATCCACAAACTCCTTATAATACCCAAAACCTCCTGGACCAACTCCTTCAGTTACAAAATTACTCAAGTCAATCACTGCATACACAGTTTGTAACTGTGTCGTTACAGGCATCGGTACAAAATCTTTCATTAATATCTCAACAAAATCACCCTGCATTTTTACCTTCCCATTTTTCGCAGGGAAATAAAACAAAGGTTTTCTCAAGAAAAACAACCGCTTTTGTCGGTCTATTTTCATCATTACTTTTTCCTTCAAATCTATTTCACCAAACTTCGAAAGAGGTATCAGCAATTCCATCTGCAAAGGTCTTGCCGCATCAAGCAGGCTATAATATTTCTCGGTTTGGCTGTACCATTGCCCACTCGCACCATCAAATCGCAACATCCTGTTACCCACCACCGTGCCGTCAATTGTCGCTTGGGTAGAAGTAGCATAAGGATACAATATTCCAACGCTATCTTCCTGCAATCCTCTATAACTCAGCAATCTTATTTTCGGCTCGTGCGTAAGTTTATACGATGCTCTATCGTCGGTATCCACACTATAAGAACTACTTTTGGCAAACGAATCGTGCAATATATTACCAGGCTTTTGCATCGTTGGCAATAACCATTCTCCACCCCCCACGGGCTTTGCATCCGTCGCCATCAACACTGTGCCTATCTTCAAATCAACTTCTTTCTCAGCCTTTCCAATACTAAAACTATTCTTATATTTCCTTGATTTCCACTCTAAATCAGCATCATCAACCATTTGTCTCACTACATAGCCAGTCTTTTCGGCAATACCATACTCATATTTTGCAAGCTCACATCCTGTCAAATCCACATAGCTTCGGTCGCCAGCTTTTTCGGTCATGCGTACCATTTCAGCCGTTTTTTTATCCCAATCCACAAACACACCAACCCCTTCAAAATCTCTCAAGTATTTAAGCAAATCTGCCAAACTAACATCAGGAATATACTTCCAAACATCAACTACATAATTACCTTGTCCAATACTCCAATTTGTCGATACGCAACCTTCAAATACCCAAGTCTTTACTTCTTCATCTTCTATAAACTCTCCACTTAGCAACAATCCCAACTTTTCAAAACACTTTTTCAAAACACAAGTCAAATACACACTCGGCACCGCATTATAACTATATTCACTCTCTACATCAAATATACCAGCCTGTACATAATTAATATAGCCACTATTTACATACCAAGCATATTCACCCACCAAATCAGCCGTCGGCTCTGAAAATACAGGGTTTTTCATCGGAAAAAATACGAACGGCACGCTACTCGGAGCCGCTTGAGCAAAATCCCACATTCGCTCACTCAACAAAAAAGCACTACTGGCCGTAAGTGTTACCTGCTCGTCAACCAATTGCCTAATACTCTTTTTCATTTCGCCAATTACCACACCCAAATCCAATTTCAAATAGCCGTTGCATACCTTATCACTTCTCTTAAAACTCAGCATACATCGCTTTACAAATATTCCGTCCACATCCAACACAACTTCAACCTCTGTCATGTTACGTAGTAAACGCTCATTATGTTTGTTCCAAGCAAACTGAATCGGATAAGAAAATCCGCCCACAAGTAGCTCACTATCGAAATAAGAACTTGTCATTTCGATAGTGATTCTCTGCTCTATATCTAAGTATTCC
>NZ_JAYWCU010000259.1:0-7795 GCF_043780375.1 Emticicia sp.
TGAAAACTACGGGTGGTTCTGCTCTAAAATTAGACGTAAAAATTAGTGCTGATGACCGCCTTGATGCAACCGAACAAAAAACATTGACTACAGGTGCAGGCGATTATGCGGTTTCGCCCAATGGTAAATTATTAGCGTATTCGATTCGTGGAGAAGTGTTTATCAAAGAAACGGACAAAGAAAAATCAAGAAGTATCAATGTATCAGAGCATCCGTTTAGAGATGTTGAACCAACTTGGTTGAATGACTCGACCTTACTTTTTAGCAGCGACCGTGCCAATGGAAATTTTGATATTTATATGGTGCGTTCAACCGATTCTACCCAACGAAATATCTTCAAATCCTTAAAGCATGAACTTTTGCCAATCACCAAAACAGCGGGAGATGAAACTGCATTAACTGTTTCATCTGACGGCAAAAAAATAGCATACGTGCGTGGTAGAGGTACATTTGTAGTTGCCGATATTAGTGCTGATGGCAAATTATCGAACGAAAAAGTATTGAGCAATACTTGGGATGCTCCAAATGGAATCGCTTGGAGTCCTGATAATAAATGGTTGGCTTATGCCATCAGTGATTTGTATTTCAATCAAGAAGTTTTTATTCAAGCTGCTGATAATTCTGCAAAACCAGTCAATATTTCCATGCATCCACGTACTGACGGTCGTCCGTTTTGGAGTGCCGACGGTTCAAAATTAGGCTTTATTTCGGCACGAAGTGCCAGCCGTAGTAATGATGTTTGGTTTGTTTGGCTAAAAAAAGAAGACTGGGAAAAAGAAACGCAAGATTGGCAAGATAGGGAAACACCCCTTGCTGAAACTACACCTGCAAGAGCAGGAAGTGAAAAGAAAGAAAAAACGCCAAAACTAATCAAAATTAATTTTAATAAGATACACGAACGTATCGTTCAAGTAACAAATTTTCCAGGTGATGAAAACGACCTCGTGATTTCGAAAGATGGTGAAACTTTTTATTATACAACCGCCAGCAGCAATGCCAAAGGTAGAGATTTGTATAGTGTAAAGTGGGACGGAAAAGATTTGAAAGAAATCACCAAAGGCGGTGCAAATCCAAACGGAGTTACGATGGACAAAGATGGTAAATATTTGTATTATGTCAAACAAGGTGCTTTGGGTAGAATAGATTTAAAAACAAGTGTTGCTGAATCTTTGCCTTTTGTTTCAAAAATGAAAGTTGATTACAGCGGAGAGCGAACGCAAGTTTTTGAAGAGGCATGGCGTACGATGCGTGATGGATTTTATGACCCGAAATTTCATGGAAATGACTGGGTAAAATTACACGATAAATACAAAGAACGTTGCATTAATGCCAGCACAAGCAATGATTTTAGAGATATGTTCAATTTGCTTTTGGGTGAGCTTAATTCGAGCCACGTAGGTCTCACTGTTGCTGATAGAACAGAAACCCAAAAAGAAACTACAGGATTATTGGGGGCAGAATTGATTCCTGTAAGCGGTGGTGTAAAAATAAACCACGTCGTTGCTGACACGCCCGCAGACAAAGAAAAAAGTAAACTCAATGAAGGTGATATAATTACAGCTGTCAATGGTGAAGCAGTGAGTGATAATGAAAATTTTCATGACCTATTGAATGGACTGGTAAATGAAAAAGTTTTGTTAAACGTAAAAGCTGCCGATGGCAAAACACGAGAAGTAGCTATCAGATTGACTGCAAGCATTACCAATAATTTGTATGAAGAATGGGTAGAAAATCGTAAGAAATTAGTTGAGAAATTCTCGAATGGTCGCTTGGGTTATATTCATATCAGAGGAATGGATTTTCCGAGTTTTGAAGTAGTAGAAAGAGAATTTACTGCCGCAGGATTTGGCAAAGAAGGCTTGATAGTAGATGTGCGTTATAATGGTGGAGGTTCTACAACTGACTATTTAATGACGATTCTAAACTACAAACAACACGCTTACACGGTTCCCAGAGGAGCGAGTGAAGATTTGGAAAAAGACAAGTTGAAATTTAAAGATTATTACCCAATTGGTGAGCGTTTGGTTTATGCGGCATGGACAAAACCTTCGATTGCCCTTTGTAATGAAGGAAGTTATTCGAATGCCGAAATTTTCTCACACGCCTACAAATCATTAGGTATTGGAAAATTAGTTGGCGTTCCAACCAATGGTTCGGTAATTTCAACGGGTGGAAAAAGCTTGATGGATGGCTCGTTTGTGCGTTTGCCAGGTCGAGCTTGGTACACTAAAGCCACTGACAAAAATCAAGAACTTGGGCCAGCTATTCCAGATATTATTGTAGAAAATCAACCTGATTGGATTGCAAAAGGTACTGACGACCAACTAAAAGCAGCAGTAGATGAGTTGTTGAAGGAAATCGGTGCGAAGAAATAAACAGCAGTATTAAACTTAAAGTTATTTGAGGCAAGCATTATTCAGATGTTTGCCTCAAATTTTTTACCCCAAATTAAACCATTCTCAACGTTTTTTTCGTTACTTAGTTACAAAATCCAGATAATGATGAAAAAACCAATTGCCTACATCGGAATATTCTGCACAATAGCTTTAGCGGCATTTAATTGCAAAGTTGATTCGGAAGAACAATCCACAACAACTACACCTGTAGTAATACCAAATGCTGCTGGTTACAAAGCAGTTTTAGCTTTTCCAAAACTATCTTTTTCTGACCCAGTTGATTTTACTCATGCCAATGATGGCACGAATCGACTTTTTGTGGTCGAACAAAAAGGTATTATCCGAGTATTTGAAAACAATGCAACTACCGATAAATCACCGGTTTTTTTAGATATTGATGCAAAGGTAGCTTCGGGAGGCGAAATGGGTTTGCTTGGTCTAACTTTTCATCCTGATTTCAAGAAAAACGGCTACTTTTTTGTCAATTATACAAGAGATTCGCCTCGTAGGCAAACAGTGGTTTCAAGATTTAAGGCTAATGGACAAATTGCCGACCCAAATAGTGAAACAATTTTATTTACTTTCGACCAACCTTATTCCAATCATAATGGCGGTCAAGTAGCTTTTGGAGCTGATGGTTTTTTATACGTTTCAACGGGCGATGGTGGCAGTGGTGGCGACCCTCAAAATAATGCTCAAAACAGAAAAAATCTTTTAGGAAAAATGCTAAGAGTTGATGTAAATTCAATTGAAAAAGGCAATTACGGCATTCCAAAAGATAACCCATATGTTGGAAATACCGATGGTTTCAGAGAAGAAATTTATGCTTATGGACTCCGAAATCCGTGGCGTTTTAGCTTTGATTCAGTTACAAAAAATCTTTGGACAGGTGATGTCGGACAAAATAAAGTTGAAGAAATTGATGTAGTCACAAAAGGAGGAAATTATGGTTGGAGAATCAAAGAAGCTAATAATTGTTATGATGCAAGTGGCGATTGTAACAAGGCAGATTTGATTGCCCCCGTTTGGAGTTACGAGCAAGGAGACAACGGACGCTCAGTAACGGGAGGAATAGTTTATCGAGGTAAAAAACTTCCTGAGTTTAACGGAAAATACATCTGTGGCGATTATGTAAGTGGTAAAATTTGGGCATTGACCTATGATGGAAAAACCGTTACCAAAAGTGACCTTATCACAAATGTAAGTACGGTTTCAACTTTTGGTGAAGATGCCAATGGCGAATTATATATCTGTGATTATTCGGCAGGAAAGATTTATAGTTTGGCTAAAAAATAAGGTTTTAATCTTCCTCAGTTCGGGCAGGATTGGGTGAAACTTTCACTCTTTCAAAAGCATCAATATAGCTTTTTGTACTTGCATTATAAATTTTAATGCCTTGATAATCACCGTATTGTCTCAAGATACTGTAGCCATAAAACGCTTTATATAGCGATAAGAAAATGGTTTGTATATTGGAATGAATATTGGTATTTACATCTAAAATTTTTTGGTGTTTTATTTGAGCGGCATTGTCATAGAAATGCACTTGTTTTACTTCAATTTCATTGGTTTCGCTTACCCTGATTTCTTCATGCCATGAATGGTCAGCTCCAAAAAGATAAATTGCTTCGTATCGGCGGCGAATGGCTAAAAATAAGGCACAAGCCAATATATTTTGACATTGCGACATACCCAAATTCAGGTTGAATATTCTATGTCTAAACCATGCAAATCCTTCCACAATCGTATAATTGTAATAGCACA
Source organism: Emticicia sp. (assembly GCF_043780375.1). Lineage (GTDB taxonomy): Bacteria > Bacteroidota > Bacteroidia > Cytophagales > Spirosomataceae > Emticicia. Next base: position 4,161 of record NZ_JAYWCU010000259.1, read on the forward strand.
ATTGAATATTTTGTTTAGTTTGAGTTATTTGTTTAACTAAGTATGATTTTTTTGCTTTATATGGTACAAAAAGTTTCATGTCCCAATCTGTATTTTTAATCAGACAGTCAAGAGCTTTTTTGATGTCTTCCCGACCATCATTTGCTGGACTAAACAAGAAAAAAGCAGGGTCAAGTATCACATAATTTTGGGGTTTTATCTGCGTAAATTCCGTTGATGAAGAAAAAAGATTCACGGCATAAATATCGGTAGTTTTGATAAAATCTAAATCATTTGCCAAAGTAGTTTTCAATGAAGGGCCATTACCTAAAATAGCCGCTTTTTTGAGCGTAGCTTTTGGGAGTTTTAATGAAAATTTCGACAATAAAATCACCTTCAAAATAGATAAAAAACTACTGAAAAAGTTCTTGAAAAATGCTCCAATTTGAAGATATATTGAAAAAGTTTTTTGCATAAAGTTTTAAAGGGAGCATTAGTGAAAACATCTCCCTGCCGTGCGACGGCCGCCCCCTTCAAAGGAGAATGTTTTTGTTAATAAATTTTACTTTTTTCTGCCCAAATCAACTACTTTTTGCCATACATTTCGCATCGCTTCATTGAGTTCGGGTGAAATTTTACTCCAATAAATAATAATTCCATAAAGTAAAGTCAGAGCCATTGAGCGATAAGTCATATCAGCTATAGCCAATGTTTTGTTTCCTTCAATATTTGGTAAAGTATTGATAATCAGTCCGATGGCTATTGAAAACAGTATAATTCTAACTAAATCAAAAGTGAAAGGTTGCATACCCAATTTCCACCAAACCAATAAATAGCGAACCAAATTATAGTAAACCGTGGCAATTGCCAAAGCGATTGCGGCTCCATTCATGCCATAAATGGGAATCAAAAAAAGATTCAACAAAATAGTAATCAGAATCAAACTAACCATGAGGTAAGTATCATAGCGATAATATTTTGAGAGCGTCAAAATCGTACCATTTAGACCTGTTGCCAAATCGAATAATTTACCTAAACTGATGATAATGATAACCCATTTGCCAGCCGAATAAGAAGCAGGAAGAAAACCAAAAAGGTTATCAAGATTGAGGTAAATTCCAAGAAAAATCCAGCAGCCAACTATTAGCGAAGTAGTACAGCTTTTTCGGTAAATCGTACTGATATTGGCAAAGTCATTTTTGGCAAATGAGTCGGCAATAATAGGTTGTGCAGCTTTATTGAGTGCCAAAAGTGACATTCCCATGACACTGCCAAAAAACGAAGCGGTATTATAGATGCCCGTATCGCTCAAAGTAGTGAGTTTTGAAAGCATGATTTTATCGATATACAAAATAACCATCGACGAAAAACCCGTCAGAATAGTCAAGAAACTATACAAACCAAATTGCCGACTAAAAGCAGGTGTCATCACCGTAAAATCAGGTTTCAACGAGAACCCACCTAAAGAAGTTGCTTTCCAAAGCATTGGCACAACATAAAGAGAAACTGCCAAAACCCAAAAATAGATGTATTGTTGGAAATCAACCCAATGAAAAACTAGTAATAAAAGAGATACTGAAATGAGAAATCTTTGCAAAAACTGAGCTAAAAATGTACCTGTAACCGTATCGTAGAGATTTTTGGCGTAATTGTCTAACAAATTGAAAAGTAATGTAGCAAAAGTAATCGGTATTAAAAGATAAAAATTATCGGCTAAAAGCGAAGATTTTTCTTGGTTATTGACAAGCCAGTCTTTCAAGAAAACGATTCCAAGTGTAGTTATCAAAAAACCACTTAAAGAAGTGATTATTCCTAAAAATAAAAAACCCTTGTGTCCTTTTGTTTCATCTCGGAAATAGGGAAAAAAACGACTTCCTGCGGCATTGAAACCTAAAGAAGAAAGCTGAACCAATACGTACATATATGAAAGCAAAACGCCTAAAAGTCCATTTTGGTCTTCAGTAAGATAATGGGGAATCAAGAAAAACTGTGAAATAAAACCAACCAACACACCTCCGTAAGAGAAAATTGTACTAAGAAAAGCTTGTTTTTTTATGACATTCATTGACTATTTCAAAATATTGGTGTGCAATTTGCAAAGTTAATCATCAAAATAGATAATATTTGCAGTAAAATTGATTTGTTTGAATAATGAATGTTTCAGAAAGGGTAAAAATACCCCAATTAGTGCTTGATAAAAATGGAATTTGGCGAGCTTCTCATGCCGAAAAAATGTCGTATCCCGAAGAAGGAAATAATTATTGTTTTGCAGTAGAAGACAATAGTTTTTGGTTTAAACACCGAAACAATGTAATATTTGAACTAACCAAACGCTTTAGCTTTGCCAAAAACTTTGCCGATGTGGGTGGGGGAAATGGTTTTCAAGTAAAATTTTTGTCTGAAAAATATCCTCAAAAACAAATTTTTCTGATAGAGCCAGGCTATGCTGGGTGCCTCAATGCAAAGAAAAGAGGTGTAAACGAAGCCTATAATATATTTTTTCAGGATTTTCCTTTTGAAGAAAAACAAATTGATGCCGTTGGACTCTTTGATGTGATTGAGCATATCGAAGACGATAAAAATTTTTTGACTGATTTGGCGAAATACCTTCCTTCAAAAGCCCTTATTTATATCACGGTGCCTGCTCATCAATGGCTATGGTCGGAGGTAGACGATGAAAGCGGGCATTACAGACGCCATAATCTTGCTTCGCTCGAAAAATTAGCAAAAGATTGTGGTTTGGAGTATGTTTATGGAACTTATATTTTTTCGTATTTACCACCAATTATGAGTATTTTGCGTGCAATTCCTTATCGCTTGGCGAGGCTTTTTAGAAAAGCCAGAAAAAATACTTTAGATGCTGAATTCGATAATCATACGCCATCAAAATTGGCTATTTCAATATTTAATTTACTCCATAATTGGGAGCTTAAACGTTTAGGAAAAAGCAAAATCCTATTTGGAGCAAGTTGTGCAGTTGTTTTTAAAACTCAATGATTGAATGATAGACTGAGTAAATGATAGAATATTATTAAAAATATTTCGACTATTAATTCATTCTATCATTGAAGCATTCACTCATTCAATCATATATTAACCGTGATTCCTTTCAATAAACCCTATCTTACAGGCAAAGAGTTGCAATATATCGGAGAAGCCGTTCAGTCAGGTAAAATCTCTGGGAATGGACATTTTACTAAGAAATGTCAGCATTTTTTTGAAGAAAAATATCATTTTCTGCGTTGTTTACTCACCACTTCTTGCACCGATGCTCTCGAAATGGCAGCTATTTTGTGCGATATTCAAGTTGGCGATGAAGTAATTGTGCCTTCTTATACTTTTGTTTCGACAGCCAATGCGTTTGTTTTGCGTGGAGCAAAAATAATTTTTGCTGATAGTTCGACCGAAAATCCAAATCTTGATGCCAACAAATTAGCTGCCTTAATAACGCCAAAAACAAAAGCAATTGTGGTCGTTCATTACGCTGGAATTGCTTGTGATATGGACAAAATCATGAAAATTGCTAACGAAAATGAGCTATTTGTGATCGAAGATGCCGCACAAGCAGTTGATTCATTTTATAAAGGTCGCCCCTTGGGAAGCATTGGGCATTTGTCAGCATTTAGTTTTCATGAAACAAAAAATATTATTTCGGG
>NZ_JAYWCU010000260.1:0-8056 GCF_043780375.1 Emticicia sp.
TTTGTGGACTGAAAACTAAAGCTGCCTAATTTTATGCAGCTTTTAAAAGATTTTCTACTACATAAGCATGAACGCCATAAATTTTGGCGTTGTCGCCGAGTTGTGATATCTCAATGCTTAAATCTTCTTTGAAGTCAGACAAGCAATATTTATTGATGGCATGTTCGATTGGATTGACAATTAATTTTTGTGCTTTAGAAAGTACGCCGTCAATGATAATTATCTGTGGATTGAATAAATGCACTGCAATAGACAAACCTTTGCCCAATTCAAGACCAATAGTATGAATGATGTCAATAGAAAAAGCATCACCTTGTTGAGCTGCATCAATCACCATTTCGAGGTTAATATCTTCCAAATTATCTTTGTATTCACCTAATTTTGATATTTGCCCATTTCGCAAGCCTTCTTTGATGTTTTTCAGTAATGACGATGCCGAAGTGATGGTATCCAAACAACCAACTTTGCCACAATAGCACAATATTCCTTCTGGATTTACTTGAATATGTCCAAGTTCGCCAGCAAAGCCTGATGCTCCGTCAAATATTTCACCATTAATAACAATTCCTAAACCAACTCCCCAATCAACATTTATTGATAATACGTGCGATTTACCTTTTGCTAAGCCGAAGCGATATTCGCCAAAGGCAGTAGCTTTTGAATCATTTACTACGCTGACAGGCAAACTGAAGTGTTCTTCAATTAGTTTACCTAAAGATTTATCTTTACTATTGAGGCTATTATAAGTAAAATTGATACCCGTATTTTTATTAACAAGCCCTGGAATAGAAACGCCTAAAGCGATAATTTGCTTGCCATTTGCTAATTTTTGCTCCATTATTTTATCAACTAAGCTAAACAAGGTATCTAAAAAAGAAGGATTGTTTTTTAGTTGAAGGTCGAATGTTTGGGTGAAAATAATTTCATTTTTTAGATTTAGCACCGAAACTTTGGTGTCATGGGTATTGATGTCAAGTACTAATACAAATTTTTCGGAAGGGTTTATTTCATAAATCGCAGGTCTTCGTCCTTGTTTCGAGATAGCAAAACCAGTTTCTACAATCCAGCGTTCTTCAACAAGTTCTTCAATCAAAGCAGTGATAGAAGGAATACTTATATGCAATGTTTGTGCTAATTCGGCAATGGTATTCATGTTATTAAAGTATAATTCACTAAGAATACCTTTCTTTTGCTTACTTTTTTTGATGTCAATAACAGATTCTTTAATGCTTAGCTCAATTTCAGAATCAACAAGAGTTTCAATCATTCGTTTTATTTTTAATTAGGTTAGTATGTGCTTAATAGAAAATATCAGAAAATAATAAAAGTAAAAACGGGAAAAAGGAGAATTATAACCGTTTACTTATTACTAAGAAGACAAATTGAGTAATATTTTTCAATAAATATAGCTATCGCATCGTCGCCAAAATATTTTCAATTGTCAAGATTTCTTGATTTTTTATTTTTGTATAAATATCGTTATATTTCATCAAACTATAATTATCTTTAATAAAATTTTTTAATAAAGGGCTTTTTAGTAAATTTTATTAAAAAAAGCAACAATATTCGACTCAATATAACCTCTATTTAAAACTAATGAAAAATATAGCTATCAAAGCTAAATCTTATATTTTTCTGATGCTCGCTGGTGTGAGTTTGGTAGCAATTTCTTGGAATTGTACCAGTTCTTCTGCCGAAACAGGAGCAATTCCTGATGAAGTTGATTATAACTTTCATATAAGACCAATTTTGTCGGACAGATGTTTCAAATGTCATGGCCCAGATGTAAATAAACGAGAAGCAAATCTGCGTTTGGATACTCCCGAAGGTGCTTATGCTGCCTTGAAAGAACACCCAAAAGCTCATGCAATTGTAGCAGGAAGCCTGGAAGGTTCGGAGGTTTATAAACGCATTATTTCAAAAGATACTACATTACAAATGCCACCGCCTGAGTCAAATCTAAAATTGACATCACATGAAATCGAACTTATAGGTAAATGGATAAAACAAGGGGCAAAATACAAAACTCATTGGGCATTTATTCCACCCAAAAAAGCAAAACTTCCCGAAGCTGACCAAGATTGGGTTAAAAATGAAATAGATAATTTCGTTTACGTTAAAATGGACGAAAAAGGGCTAAAACCCAACGAAGAAGCCGACAAAGAACGTTTGCTGAAAAGAGTAAGTTTTGACCTAATCGGCTTGCCGCCAAGTATCGAAATGCAAGAACGTTTTTTGAAGGATAATTCACCCAATGCCTACGAGAAAGTTGTGGATGAACTCCTGAAAAACAAGCATTATGGCGAAAAAATGGCAACTTCTTGGCTTGATGTAGCTCGTTATGCCGATTCTCACGGTTATCAAGATGATGGACTTCGCACAATGTGGCCTTGGCGAGATTGGGTGATTCATGCTTTCAATTCCAATTATTCGTACGGGAAATTTTTGACTTGGCAACTGGCAGGCGATTTATTACCAAATCCCTCCAAAGAAATGTTATTGGCAACGGGTTTTAATAGAAACCATAAAATCACGCAGGAAGGGGGTGTAATTGATGAAGAATACCGCATCGAATACGTAACCGACCGTACCAATACATTCGGAAAATCCTTCTTGGCACTGACTTTTGAATGTGCCCATTGCCACGACCATAAATACGACCCGATTTCTCAAAAAGATTATTATCGAACTTTTGCTTTTTTCAACCAAGTGCCAGAAAAGGGACTTTTCGGAACAATTGATGCCTCGTTTGCTGATCCACCAAATATGAAAATAACGACCGAAGATGTAAATTCTTTATTAAAGTTTATCAATAAAAAAGATACAGCAAAAGTGATGGTGATGGTGATGAAAGACACCTCAAAAGTTCGTCCAACATACATCCTAAATCGTGGAAACTATGATTCGCACGGCGAAGTTGTCAGTGTCGGAATTCCGAAAGCTATTTTGCCTTTTGACACGACTAAATATGACAAAAATCGCTTGGGTTTAACGAAATGGATGTTGAGTGATAAAAATCCGCTGACTTCGAGGGTTTACGTAAATCGTATTTGGGGACAGTTTTTTGGTCGAGGAATTATTAAAACTTTAGGCGATTTTGGAATGCAAGGCGAATTGCCTTCTCATCCCGAATTGCTTGACTGGTTGGCGGTTGATTTCAAAGAAAATGGCTGGAACGTAAAGCGTTTGGTTAAGCAAATTGTGATGTCGGCTACTTATCGACAATCTTCAAATATTACTGAAAAACATTTAAAAACAGACCCCGATAATGTATTCTTGGCTCGTGCTACACGTCTTCGTTTTCCTGCCGAAAATGTACGTGACCATATTTTGGCAAGTAGCGGAGTGCTAAATGAAGAAATTGGTGGCCCAAGTGTGAAACCTTACCAACCAAAAGGACTTTGGGAAGTGGCAACTTCGGGAAGAGGAACGCTATCAAAATATGTGCAAGACCACGAATCAGACCTTTACCGTAGAGGAATGTACGTGTTCATCAAACGAACTGTTCCGCCACCGTCGATGCTGATTTTTGATGCCAGCAACCGTGACCAATGTGAGGTACAGCGAAGCCGAACCAACACACCTTTGCAGGCTTTGGTGATGATGAACGACCCACAAACAATGGAAAGTTCAAGGGTTTTGGCAGAAAATTTGATGTTGGAGAATATTCCTTTGGAAAATAAACTCGAAAAGGCTTTCCGACGCATTATTTGCCGAAAGCCCAAAGCCAAAGAATTGGAAATATTGACTCAATATTTTAATTCAGAAAGTGAATTTTTCAAGAAAAATACCAAAAAAGCTGAAATGATGCTCAAAATTGGCGAATTTAAGCAAAAAGAAATAAAAGATAAAAACGCAACCGCTGCTTTGATGCAAACTATCCAAATGATTTTTAATATGGAAGAGGCGATTATTAGAGGGTGACGTTTTAGATTTTATGTTTTTAAAGTTTAACCCATTCGGGGTTAGGAGTTCGTACAAATCTTTTATTCCGTAGGTTTCACCTACGGTTATTAATGTTAAAGCCTTTTAGGCTTTTTGAGAGAATTTTTGAATAGTTAAAAAAAAAAGCCCGAAGGGCTTCAACTTGAATAGCCACGATTGAAAATCGTGGAAAAAATAAAAGAATAAAAACTGACCCTAAAAGGGTCAAACATTAGAGAAATGGGTACATTCACACAAACACTTTACCAAATAGTTTTTAGCACAAAATATCGCAAAAAGACACTTTCAAGAGATGAACGCCCTGAATTATTCAAAACTATTTGGGGGATTTTGAAAAATAATAAATGTCATCTTTACAGAATCAATGGTATTGAAGACCATATTCATATTATCACAAGTCTTCATCCTTCGGTATCATTAGCAAATTTGGTGAAGGATATAAAATTAGGAAGCATAAGTTTTATCAAAGAGAAAAAAATATTTATGGATTTCAGTGGCTGGCAAGATGGATACTCAGCTTTTACCTATTCTATTGAAGCAAAGGATAATTTGATAGAATATGTAAAAAATCAAGAAGAACATCATAAAAATATAACTTTCAAAGAAGAATTGATAGAATTATTGAACGAACATGGAATTGTATTTGATGAGAAGTATTTGGAATGATTTTTAAGTTTAACCCAGCTTGCCTGAATGTTCGCAAAAGAATGTTGTTAGGCTGATTTTAAAATCAGTCTGTGTGTCAGCCGTTTTTAAAACGGCATCTGAGAATAGGATTTTTAGTGGTTGCGTTCTAAGAACGCAAAACACAACGACTGAATTAAAATTCAGCCAAACGTAAAAGTATTTTTTATTCACTAAATCACTCATTGATTTATATGCAAAACGAATTTTTCAACCATAAACTAAACATTACCCGCCGTCACTTTTTAGGAAAAGCTGCTGCTGGAATCGGCACTTTGGGTTTGGGCTCATTGCTCATGCCGAGTTTATTTAGGGGCGAAGAAAGTCTCGACCAATTGCCTTTGGGTTTGCCACATTTTGCTCCAAAAGCCAAGCGGGTTATCTATTTATTTCAGAATGGAGCTCCATCGCAACTCGAAACTTTCGATTATAAGCCAACGCTTACTAAAATGATGGGTCAAGATTTGCCCGCTTCTATCCGAAATGGTCAAAGATTAACAGGAATGACATCGAGTCAGACCAAATTTCCATTGATGGGTTCTATTTTTGATTTTCATCAATATGGACAATCGGGGGCTTGGGTGAGTGATTTGTTTCCGAATATGGCAAAAATCGTTGATGACCTTTGCATCATCAAAACCATGAATACCGATGCAATTAACCATGACCCTGCTTTGACTTTCTTGCAAACAGGAGCTCAAGTGGGCAATCGCCCAAGTATGGGAGCGTGGGCAAGCTATGGTTTGGGTAGTGAAAACAAAAATCTTCCTGCGTTTTGTGTGTTACTTTCTCGTGGACGTGGCAATGGACAAGGGGTTTATTCAAAATTGTGGACAAATGGCTTTTTGGATTCTACGCATCAAGGAGTAGTTTTTAGCAGTGGCGAAGACCCAATTTTATATTTGAACGACCCCGAAGGAACTGACAAAATCGCCCGTAGAAGAATGTTGGACAAATTGGCAGAACTCAATCATTTAGGTTTTGAAGAAAATGGCGACCCAGAAGTGCAAGCAAAAGTACAACAGTACGAAATGGCATATAGAATGCAAACGGCAGTGCCAGAACTCACCGATTTATCGAAAGAACCTGACCATATAATTAAGATGTACGGGCCAGAGTGTTTAGTGCCTGGCACTTATGCCGCCAATGCTCTTTTGGCTCGAAAATTGTCTGAATCGGGCGTAAGATTCGTTCAATTATACCACCAAGGTTGGGATCAACACGGTAATCTGCCAAGCGAAATGCCACTTCAAGCCCAAGACGTAGATAGAGCCTCGGCAGCCTTAATTACTGATTTGAAACAACGTGGACTTTTGGACGAAACTTTGGTGATTTGGGGTGGAGAATTTGGTCGAACAAATTATTGCCAAGGTACATTCACGAAAGATAATTACGGTCGAGACCATCACCCACGTGCTTATAGTATTTGGATGGCTGGCGGAGGTGTAAAGCCTGGCACTGTCTATGGCGAAACTGACGAATTTGGTTATAATATCATAAAAGACCCTGTGCATATTCATGATTTTCACGCAACAGTTATGCACTTAATGGGGCTGAATCATGAACAACTGACCTTCAAACATTTGGGTCGTCGATATCGTTTGACCGATGTTGCAGGAAAAGTAATTTCTGGGCTAATGGCATAAATTATGGATGTATGCTCTCCATTTCATTCCTAATAAATCATTCATCATTTACCATTAAATAGATGCCTCGTTTCTACAAAATATCCTATTATCTTTTACTTTGTTTTAACTTACTTTTATTTTTTTTCTTGCTGTTTGAAGCACAAGTAAGCCTGCCTTTTTGGATGAGTCCTTTGGGGAGAATGCACCCTTTATTATTGCATTTACCGATTGGCTTTGCAGTAATTTTAGCCGTATTTCTGTTATTAAAAAATGAATTAGAAACTAAAACTTACGAAATTATTGTCAAATTATTATTGACACTCACGGCACTTTCGGCATCAATAGTGGCAATAATGGGCTTTTTCTTATCAAAAGAAGGTGGTTATGATGCAGACTCACTGCAAATCCATAAATGGACTGGTGCGGGAGTGAGTTTTTTGAGTTATGCTGCTTTGGTTTTTTCAGAGCAAATTAAATTCACTTCAAAAAACTATGCCACTTGGGTATTATTGGTATTCATAGCAATTGCTGGACATTTTGGAGCTGGAATTACGCACGGTGAAAATTACCTTTTTGAAGCTTTTCAAACCAAAAAAGAACTTCCAGTTTTCTCAGAAAATAATTCCATGTATGAAGCTGCTATCTTTCCAATTTTAGAAGCAAAATGCGTGGCTTGCCACAATGACCAAAAAGTGAAAGGCGAGCTAAATATGTTTAGCATTGAAAAAATACTAAAAGGAGGAAAACACGGGGCAATTTGGAAAGTTGGAGATGCTTTGAATAGCCACTTAATACAAAGGGCAAATTTACCTTTGGATGAAAAAGAACACATGCCACCTAAAGGAAAACCACAATTAACAACTGATGAAATTGCTTTATTGACTGCTTGGATAAATGAGGGAGCAGACGTAAAAAAGACATTCAAAACCTATTTAGCAAGTTCGGAAACAAAAAAATTAGCATTGAAATTTGCCAATATGAAAACGACGCAGAAAAAAGCAAAAGTTTATACTTTTTCTATGTCTTCGGAGTCGAGTTTGAAGGAAGTAAACACGCCTTTTTGTTCGATTTTTCAATTTGCAACTGGTTCGCCCGCTTTGCAAGCTGATTTTTTTGTGAGCAAGAAATACGACCGAAAAAACTTAGAAAATCTCTCGAAAGTACGTGAACAATTGGTGATTTTGAATCTTGCAAAAATGCCAGTCAAAGATGAAGATATCGCTTTGATTGCTAATTTTTCGAATCTCGAAAGATTAAATTTGAATCAAACCGATATTACAGGGAATACTTTAGAACAACTCAAAAAATGCAAGAAATTGGAGTCAATAGCCTTGGCAGGTACAAAAATTTCTAAAGAAAATCTTCAAAAATTACTTGATTTACCATCGTTGAAAGAAGTTTTTGTGTGGAATACAGTAATAGATGATGCAATGGTTGTCGAATTTTCAAAAAAATATTCGAAAATAAAATTTGATAGGGGTGGAATTGATAATCCGAATGAGATTTTGAAATTAAATCCGCCTATATTGGTCAATGAAGAGTTTATTATCAAAGGAAATACCCCAATTACTTTGAAACACACGCTTAAAAATGTCAAGATTCGTTATACTTTAGATGGTACAGAACCTGACTCTACCACAACAAATATTTACGAAAAGCCAATCATGGTTAATGATTTCACCAAAATAAAGGCAGTTGCGACCAAAGAAAATTGGTATGTGAGCAAGAAGGTGGAGTATAGCTTTTTCAAGTCAAACTTTAGTCCAGATAGTGTTTATCTGACCAATTTACCTGACCCT